>CAZANL010000480.1:0-4342 GCA_964486115.1 uncultured Planctomycetota bacterium | reverse complement strand
GTCGATGAAGCCGAACCCCCTCGAGCGACCCGTGTCACGATCTGTGATGATCGTGGCCGAGTTCACCGGCCCATGTTCCTCGAACAGTGAGCGGAGTTCGTCGTCAGTGCTGGTGAACGGCAGGTTACCTACGTAAATGCGCACTCGTCTAGCAATCCTTACCCGAGACTATCCAGGAGAACCCATGCGACCCTCGGGTGGGTCAGATGTGGCTCCCATGACCCCGGTCCCCCCGGGGAGCCTCATCTATGATACCGAAATCAATGATAAAGAATCAAGCGCATCATTGGGCTTGTTCGATCGTGGCGAGTGCCTGCTTTGCGTCGTGTGCAACACTCCATCGGCAGGACTCCGGACAATGGATGAATCCGGCCTGGGCGCAGCGCCCGATTTGGGCCAGCAAGGGGTCGTAGAAGCCGCTGTGGTCGAGGATCACCACGGGCTGTGAGATGATCCCCAGCTGAGTCAGCGAGAGCACCTCGACCAGCTCTTCCAGCGTGCCCAGGCCGCCGGGCAAGGCAATCAGCGCGTCCGCGGACTCGACGAGTGCGCGCTTGCGGTCCCACATGTTATCGTGAACTTCCATCTTGTCCCGGAGGGCCTGATGGCCTTCCTCGAGGAACCGGCCGAGAATGATCCCATGGATGTCCCCCTCAGCGGCCAGGCAGGCATCGCAGACGTCGCCCATCAGTCCGGTTCGTCCGCCGCCGAAGATCAGCTTGTGGCCGGCCTGGGCAATGGCCTCGCCGAGGTCGTGCGCTATCTGCCGATGCTCTGCGGAGGCGGGTTGGGAACTTGCGAAGATCGTGATCGCCAGCTGCTTCATGCGGAGCCTCGGGCTGGTTGGACTGCTCGCCAGGACGGTTGGCAGTGCGCCGGGACACATCCTTGCACGGCTGCTGGATTCGACTCTCCGCTGCCGTGGCCGAGCCTGTTCGAAAGATGCCAGGCATTAAACCGTGGCCGAGCACCTTGTCCACGACGGAAAAATCTCCGAAAATCCAGCTGCGTGAACCGTTAGACAGAGCCAGGAGAGTGATGCACATACTTGCCGACGACAAGTTGCCCCACCTGGGGCGGTTGTTCGAGCCGCTGGGAGAGATCGAGTGCTTCAGCGGGACACCGGGTCGCGAGCAGCTGCGCCGGGCCGACGCGCTGCTCGTACGCTCGGTGACCCCAGTCGGACCCGAGTTGCTCGAAGGGACGCCGGTGAAGTTCGTCGGCTCGGCGACGGCGGGTACCGACCACCTCAGGCCGGTCGATGGTGTTCAGCTGGCTCACGCACCGGGCAGCAACGCCAACGCGGTCGCGGAGTACGTCATCTGCGCCCTGGTACACCTGGGATGTCGAGCGGGTCAGCGTCTGGGGGTGCTGGGGCGCGGGCATGTCGGCTCTCGCGTCGTGCGCTATGCCGAGGCGCTCGGACTGGAGGTGTGCGTCTCCGATCCGCCGCTCGGTCTTCTGACACCGCTCGACGAGCTGCTCGACGCCGACTGGCTGACCTGTCACGTGCCGCTCGACGCGACCACCGAGGGGTTGATCACGCGCAGTGCGGGCGGCCTGATCAATACGTCTCGGGGCGAGGTGTTGAGTGCGTTGGCGCTGGATGCTGTTCCGCTGGTGCTCGATGTCTATGACCCGGAGCCTGCAGAGCCGGCGATCGTGGCGCTGGCCGACATGGCCACGCCGCACGTGGCGGGTCATTCGCTGGATGGCAAGGCGGCGATGGTCCGCATGGTATACCAGGAGTTCTGTGAATGGCTGGGCCGCAAACCCGAGTCGTTCGAGCTGGTGCCGCCGCCGCCCGACCCGCGGATCGCCGGTCCGACCGATTTGGCGGGAGTGCTGCGCCAGGTCTACGACCTCGCGGCCGAGTCGGAACGCTTCAAGGCCTCCGGGGCAGACTGGCGTCTGCGCCAGGATCGACCGCCGCGCTGGGAGCTGTCCCACTACCGGCTGGAACGGCCGGAGCACTGGCCGGGCGAGACGGTGGAGATCCTACGCGCTCTGGGACTGGGTTAGAGCTCTCTTGAAGGCCAGGCGGACCGCGTCGAAGCCGTCCGCGGCGCGCAGTTCGCTCGCCAGGTCGGACTTGATCAGCAACCCGGAGAGCTGCGCGAGCAGCTTGAGGTGGGCCTGTCGGTCGCTGGGTGGCCCGATCGTGACGAACACCAGGTCGACCGGCTGCGCACCGTCCGCTCTGTAGTTGACCGGTTCAGTCATCGTGACCAGCCCGAAGTAGGTGCGGTCGAGTCCGGGTAGGGTGGCGTGCGGGATTGCCAGTCGGTCGCCGATGGCCGTATTCTGCATCTTCTCCCGAGTCCACAGACCCTGCTCGATCGCATCGTCGGAGCCCAGACGCTCGTGCGCCGTGGCGAAGCTCTGCGCGATCTGCTTGAACAGGCTCTCCTTGTTGGGAGCCGAGACGCCGGTCAGGACGGTCGGCTCCTCGAGCATCTTGAGAACCCCCCTCTCGTCTTTCTCCAGCTTGCTCTGGATCGCCTGGTGGGTTGCTTTGCGCGGGGTCTTCAGCCGCAGCACCGAGCATATCGACTCCTCGATGATGCGATCGGTATGCGAGCCGAAGAACAGGCCCCAGATCGGTCGCTCCGGCGGGGCGCCGGTGACCAGCAGGTCATAGTCGCCACTGGCCTGGATCGCTGCGGACACGGGGTTGCGGTGGCGGACGATCTGGCTCTCGGTGGGCACGCGGCACAGCTGGCCCAGCTGTTCGTGGTAGTCGACCACCGCCTCCACCTGCCAGGGTTCCGCCTTTTCGGGCAAGGTTTGCATGAAGGTGATCTCGGCATCGTGCATCGAGGCCAGCTGGTCCGCGGTGTGGACCACCAGCCCGTCGTGAGGGCCCGGTTCGGCCAGCACGAGGATTCGGCGGCCATGGAAGCCGCCGGCGTCCTTGAACAGGGCCAGATTGCAGGGCAGGTGAGTCAGGAACCAGGAGAGGGGGTCGCGGAAGAAGATCCCTCGGTTCTCTCGCTGGATCCACTCCATCACTAGCCACTCGCAGTGCACCCGTGCGGCGTAGTCGTAGAGCGTCTGACGCACGTCGCGGGTGATCACCGAGTCGCAGGCGGCTCGTACGTGCAGGGTCTCGGCGACGTTGGCGATGCGCCGCTCGAGTGCCTGGATCCGGTCTTTCTCCGCATGGGCGGCGTCCGAGAGCGCGGTCTGCAGCGGCACCTCGTACAGGTGCAGCACCTCGATCCGTTTCTCCGGGTCGAGCAGCGCAGCACCCACCTCGAGCAGCATGTCGGGCGAGACCTCTCCGCCGAGGATCGGGATCACCACTTGCGCGTCTTCCAGTTGCTGTTTGCCGTCGCGGGAGCGGGTCGTCTCAACGATGTCGGAGCGCCTGAGTTGGGCGGTCGCCATCCCCTTCGGCGGCAGCAGGTCTTGGCGCTTCCAGAGCTGCTGCATCAAGCCCTGGTGATCGACGTGGCGCTTGCCGTAGATCTGGTACCAGAGCAGTCCGATCACCAGCAGCACCCCGCAGCCGAGGATCGCCAGGGGGCCGAGAAAGAGGATCATCGCCAGACAGGAGATCAGCCCGATCGCTGGCAAGATCGGGTAGAGCGGCGTGCGGAAGGTCGGCCTGTACCACTGTGGTGCGCTCTCCCGGAACAGGATCACCGCCAGGCACTCCAGCGCGAAGACGAGCAGCTTGAACGTGCTGGCCAGCTTGGCCAGCCTCTCCACGTCGGCTGATGCGATGGCGATCGCCATCACCCCGGCCGTCAGGAAGATCGAGGCTGACGGGGTGCGGAATCGCTCCGACTGGTGTTCGAGGAACTCGGGCATCAGCCCGTCCCGTGCCATGGCCATCGGGTAGCGGGAGGCCGCCATCAGACCCGAGTTGGCCATCGAGATCAGCGCCAGAATGGCCACGATCGCGACGACCCTGGCCATCGTGTCGCCGAACACGGTTCGGGCCAGCAAGCTCATCGGTCGCATGCTCTGGGTCACCACCTCCGAGTCCACGGCGCCCATCAGAGCCCAGGCGATGAAGGCGTAGAATGCCATGCCCACCGCGATCGAGACCATCAGTGCCAGGGGCAGGTCTCGGCTCGGGTTGCGGGCTTCTTCGGAGAGGCTGGCGATCGAGCTGAGGCCGGCGTAGGAGATGTAGACAAAACCAGTGGCAGAGAGCAGTCCGCCCCAGCCATGGGTCATCTTCACCCCAACCTCGTGGGTCGCATGGCTCAGGCCGCCGGCCCCCAGCACGGCGAGGGTCAGCAGGCAGGTCGTGACGACCAGGAGCTGGAATTGCGCCGCTTTCTTCGCGCCGACCAGATTGAGGATCGTCAGGCCGGCCAGCAGAATCAGG
>CAZANL010000479.1:0-4346 GCA_964486115.1 uncultured Planctomycetota bacterium | reverse complement strand
ACCAGGCGCTCGCTCCACGCCGCTCTGCCAGAGCCGTCGGCTGTCTCGCCAATCCGGGATCCTGATGGCGCTGATTGTACCCAGGGCGACGACTGCGAGTCCCACACCAATCGCTCTCTTGCGGCCTGCAGCGGCGACCCCGGCGGCTGCCAGTCCCAGAGCAAGCGAGGCCAGGGCGGCGTAGCGGGCCGCGAACGCACGCTGGATTGGCACCAGCAGGTTGATTGCGGGCAGCAAGGCTGCCGGCCACCAGATCAGCGCGGCCAGCAGCAGATCGGGTTGTTCCCGATCTCTTCGCGCTCGGTGGATGATCGCTGCGAGCATCAGGGCCGCCAGCAACAGTCCAGCTGCGGCGGTCGCGTCGGTTGGGCCCTTCACGGGCAGGAACCTGCGGCTCCAGGGATAGGGGATGACGATGTCGACCGGCCAGACTGCCAGTCGGGCGTAGTGAAAGAAGAAGGCGCCGACGACGGCCGCTCTCTGGACAGCACCGGTCCCGTATGGGATTCCGCCGATCAGTCGAGAGCGATAACCGGTCCACAGGTGGATCCCCGTCACGACCGCCAGTGTCATCACGACTGGCAGATAGGGTCGCCAACCGCTGCGCACGCTTCGGCGGGGAGAGGCCAGATCGAGAGCGACGAACAGGGCTGGCAGCGCCAACGCGGTGGCCTTCGAGAACGCAGCGGCAGCCAGGCATAGCGCTGGAACCACGCCGGCACGCCAGGTGCGTTGCTCGGGTCCCATCCAGTGCCAGCCGGCCAGTGTCGTGAAGGCCAGCGCCAGGCAGGTGCGGCGTCCCATCACCCAGACCACCGGCTCGACGTGCAGCGGATGCACAGCAAAGATCAAGGCGCCGGCTGCGGCTGCGGCAGGAGGCGGGCCGGTTCGCACCAGCAGCAGGTAGAACAGCAGGCTGGCCAGTCCGTGCAGCAGGAGGTTGGTGAGGTGATAGCCAAACGGCTGAAACCCCCAGACCGCCCGGTCGAGCAACAGGCTGAGGTTGCGCAGGGGGAGATATTCGTAGCCCCAGGGCTGCAGGGAGATCGTCGGATCGACTGCTGCGGCCAGTTCCGTCCAGCCCGGATCCGCCAGGTATGGGTTACTGAGCACCAGCCAGTCGTCATCCCACTCTTCGACGAAGCCGTAGCCCAGACTCGGGGAGAACAGTCCGATCGAGACCAGGGCGACCAGCAGCAGCCAGTAACGGCTCCCGCTGTCAGGCTGTCTCGGCGCCGGTTCGTGTGACCCCATCGATCTCGAGTATCAAATCGGCGCCGTAGGCCGAGGCGGGCGTCTGAAAGCCCGAGGGAGCGTTTCCGCCCAGCACCTTGTCGGCGATGGCCAGGCTGGTCAGCGCCGTCAGCGTGTATCCCTCGGGCGTCTCCAGTCGGGCGGTGCGCGACTGGCCCTGTTCATCGGTCACCTCTCCCCAGAGGATTGCCTTGCTTCGCTGGCGCGCTGCGGCTGTGGGGCCGGCGGGACGGTCGTCGATGCGTCGCTTGAGGAAGCGCTGCACCGGTCCAGACCCGAGCAGCCAGCCCAGTCGTCGAGAGACCTTCATCCCGAGTCGAGCACCCAGCGGCGCTGCCATGTAGACCACGATGTTGGGAATCCCCGTCGTGTGGTAGGCAGTCGATACATCGCCCCAGGGGATCGCGACCGTTGCTGTGGGGCCGCGGCCGAAGTCGATCCGTCGGGTCAGGTGAGCGGTGGGCACCGGCGTCAACTTGCCGTCACGTCGGACCAGCCCGCCGCGATGCAAGTTCTCCACGATTGTCGTGGCTGTTCCGTGGCTCACGCTGCCGTTGGTGAACCAGGCCAGGGACAGCTGCGTCGCTTCGGGCAGCGCCTGCTTGAGGTGGGCGGCCAGGCAGTCGGAAGGAACCACGTCGAACCCGGCCCCGGGCATCAGCATCACGCCTGCTTCTTGGGCTTCGGCATCCCGCGCGGCCAGTCCCTCGAAGACCTCGATCTCACCGGTGATGTCGAGGTAGTGGGTCTGCGTGCGCAGGCAGGCGTCTGCCATCGGCTGAGCCGTGCGCGAGAACGGGCCGGCGCAGTGGAGCACCACATCGATGCCGTCCAGCTGGGGGTTCTCCAGGTCGAACACCCGGTGGGGCATTCCCAGCCGGTCGGCTAGCGGCTTGATCTTTTCAGCCGATCGGCCGGCCAGCACCGGTGTCTGGCCGCGCTCCCGGGCCAGCTCGGCGGTCAGAACGCCGGTGTAGCCATTGGCGCCGTAGATCAGCAGTCGGTCGGTCAGGGATACTGCCGCCTGCGGGGAGGCAAGATCTTGATCTGCCCCCGGTTGCTGTCGACGCCGTCGACGCGCACCGTCATCGGGCCGGTCTTTGCGCCGGTTGGGACCTCGACATGTATCTTCCAGCCCTTGCCGTCGGTGGTCAGGTGTCGCGACTGAACGTCTCCCGTCCAGAAGACCTGAACGACCTCCCCGTTCAGGTTCCGGCCCTCGATCCAGACCCATCGGAGGGGGCGGGTCTCGGCCGGATACGACTTGGTGATCGTCGGCCTGCCGCCCGGAGCGGAGGGTGGCGAGGCGCACCCGACGAGCAGCGCCAGGGCCATGCTCAATATCATTGTGGGTCTCATGCGATCATCCTACCATCAGCAGGCCGGGTGGGCGAGCGACCCCTGTTCGGCGCAACGCACCGCCTGACGTTGGCTCGTCGGAGAATCGGTCTCGTCGCTGGCCGGTCAGCGCCTCTGGGTCAGTGGCCGGACTCTCCTGGGGTTCGGGGGGACTCTGATGAGGCCAGTAGTAGTGCGCCCGGGTCCCGTCGTTGCGAACGAACTCGGCCACACTGTGCCCCCAGCGTTTGTGGAGACGGGCCTTGTCGGGACTCCACCCCCCCTCGATCAGCAGGCGCTCGAGCGGGAAGCTGGCCGCGCCGTTTTGCCCAAACGCATGCAGTTGGGTGAACTCGTCGAGGTGGCGCTGCCTGATCAGGCCACCGAACCAGGCATCCCTGGCTCGCCAGGTCGCGGCTCGCACCTCGGAGCCGACCGTGATGGTGGTCACCTCGCCGAACCAGCCGTGTCCCGCGATGCGTAGCTTGTCGAACGGCCTGGTCTGGATTACCGTCATCTCGCTGTCGAAGACCGCTCCCTCTCGTTGTTTTCGACCGGCCAGCTGGTTGCTGTCCTCGATCAGCCCCAGGTAGGCGGCTGTCGCGTCCCGGCTGATCCAGGCGCGACGCACGTTGATCTGGTCGGACCCGGGCCGCCAGCGGATGGAGGGGTCGATCAGATAGGCCAGGACGTATCCATTCCCCTCGTCCAGCTCCACGATCAGCAGGTCGTTTACCCGACCGATGACGGTCAGGCTCATGTAGCGCGGCGGGATGGTGCTGGAGTGGACGCGGTAGAGATAGAACTGACCGACGCGAGCGCCTGGATGGAGCGGGAGTGTGGCGACTGCTCGGCGGGAGCCCTCGCGGTACTGCGAGTAGCGAGTTGGCGTCGCGCCTGGCAGAACGGCACAACCGGCCAACATCAGCAGCATGAGCAATTGGAGTGCCAGGCGACATCGCATGGGCCACCGAGCTTGGGTGCAGGGTGTCACCGGTCTGTCGTCACTGTCAATCTATGGGGAACGTCTGCCGGGGGAAGTCCTTGTCCAGCGCGATCAGTGAGACCTCTCGAGGGAACGCGTTCGGATCGTGTCGGTGGAGTCCACAGATCTGGAGCAGCTTGTTCATCGCGACGATCATCTGTTTGTCGGTGCGGGTCTTGGTGTGCCAGGTCAGTTCGAGCTCGCGATAGAGCTGACCATCGTCCGCTTTGTAGCGATGGACACCTGCCCCGAGCAAAAACCCCTGCTTGGATGCGAGCCGCCATAGTTTGTAGAACTGCTTGATCGGCTTCGCCGAGGTCTCGAGATCGAAAAAGTCGTTGTCCAGGCCGAGTATCCCTCGGATATCCTCGTCCACCAGCGCGGGAGGGGGCTGGTCGGGGTCGTCTTCGGGGTGGACATGCGCATGTTCGGGCATCGCTTGTTTCCAGCCGCGACTCAATTCGTGACGGGGAAATCGCTCGGCGAACTGCTGCATGTAGGTCACGGCCCAGCCCGGCTGTCCAAGATGGAGATGTTGGCGTGCCCTGAGGTAAAGCAGCAGCGCCGGATCATCTGGCAGCCCTTCGGGCAGCGTCTCGATGGGTGTCAGCTGCTGCTTGAGTTGAGCGATCTGTGTCGGCAGCTTGCTCTGGCGCAACTTCTGCTGGATCTCTTTCAGCGATAGCTTCTCGTGGTGGAGCCAGTGATGGATCAACTCGACCATCTCATTGGTCTCGGTGAGATAGGCCAGCAGCTCGGTCGAGCTGTT
>CAZANL010000478.1:0-4350 GCA_964486115.1 uncultured Planctomycetota bacterium | reverse complement strand
AGATAGCGTTTCTTGCGGTCGGCCAGCGTTGACTCCAGCGCTCGGGAGCGGCGCGAGCCCTCGGGCCCGTAGGCGGAAAGACGCTTGATTGCCGCTCCGACCTTGCGCCAGTCACCGCGCTGGATCAGCTGCTCTATCTCCAGGACGAGTGTGCTTGCTGCTCGCTTCTCGAGCTGGGAGATCTGGGACGAGGTCTGCTTGACGCGCAGTGCCAGAGGGCCGCCGAGCTGGTCGCCGAGTGTGCGGTTCAAATCGTCGAGCACCTGGCGGGCGTCGAGTAGCCTGCCTGACGAGAGCAGATGGGAGATCTTGTCCAGCCGTGTCGTCACCTCGGTTGCTAGATAGTCCTTGGCGGCCTGGCTCAATCGTTTCCGCAGCTTGTCGGCCTGGCTGCGCAGATCGCTATACCCGGCTTGCTCGATGCGCGCGATCAGTCCCTCTAGCATCTTCAAGCTGATCGGAGGGGGGGCCAGGTCGAACTCTTCTGCGAGCGTGGTCAATTCGTTCGCGAGCTTTTCGTGTTTGCCTCCCCGCGGTCGAGTTGAAGATGAGGGGGCCGGTCGGGGAGTCCGCCGGGCCTTCTTCCCGGGCGTCCGGGTCGTCTTGGGCCGGGGTTGAAGCCTAGAACCCGATGAGATCCAGGCGCCCAACAACAGTAGCAGGACTACGGCGCCGGCCGACCCGGCCAGTACCTTCGAGTTGGACTTGTGTGTGGGGGGACGCTGGGGGCGGCGGGGCGTTTTTCGGCGCGGTCGGCGGCTCGTTGGCTGTCTGGGTGTCACGTTTCCTCCTGGGGTTTGAGGAGAGAACGCTCGAGGGGCCCGATTACTCCCGTGGATCCGCCGATTTGTCGGTAATTCTTGTATCATGGTCCCGATGTCGTCGATGGAGCTGGGCCCCCGGAAGCAGCCCGACTGCCTCCCCCTGCAGGTGCGAGTCCGCGAGCAGCGGGGCTACTAGCGAGATGTTCTCTGGCTTGCGTCGGGTCTGGGAGATGCTTCCTGGCGGTCCGGCGCTGAGCGGTCAGCAGTGTCGCTCGTTCGTCAACGATCCTCCACCGGCCGAGGTGGATTACCTCACCGGGCCGGTCGTGCCCTTTCCTGTGCTGCCGGTTCAGGTCTGGGGGCTCTACTACGATCTCGACCTCGTGCTGGTCAGCGATCATCCCGACTGGACGATGCACGAGTATGCGAGAATCGAGCTGCCGGGTGGTCCGATCTGGATGGCCAAGGACGCTGACACGACCAACGAGCAGTTCGTTGTTGCTGATCTTCCGGATCTGCTCGAGTGGCTCCCCGAGATTCCGGTGCGTCGGCGCCGGGCTCCCCTCGAGGTCACCGATCGAAGCGTCGCTCGCCTCGTCGACGTCGACCTGTCCTACATCAATCACGCGGATCAAGCAGTGCGAGTGAGCTTTCGCGGAAAGCGTCCCCTGGGAGCGCCGCGCAAGCGAAACGGTAGCACCATGGGTCACAGCCGCGGGTCGGTCGCCGTTGTGCTCGACCTGGCGGGCCAGACCCACGGCGGGTGCGCGGCGATCGAGTTCAGCGGTCAGTCGGCCAGGATCGAACGGCTGCTAGGGTTTTATCGGATGCAGTTCGTGCTGGCGCAAGCCCAGGGTGGTTTTGCCCGGGCCTCCTTCTCCCAGTCGCTATCCGAGGGGGGTTTCAGACTGGTCCGGCCGATTTCGGGTGTGGACTGGCCGACGCGGGCCGAGGAGCGGTGGGTCTGCGATTCTGGCCGAGTTCGGCGTGAGGGTGGTCCCGTGAGTCTATGCTACCGATTTGCCGCGGGTGAATGGCAAGGGGCCACCGTGATCCAGGAGGGACACGGCCTCGTGCTGGAGGTTCAGCTGGACCGATCGCTCCCCGATCTGAGGCGGCGTTTCGAGGGGCGCGCGGTCAGTCGGTTCAGCCTGAACGTGAACGGGCAGGCTGGTCATGGAACCGGTGAGCTGGTGGCCTGGTGGGAGACCGGGGGAGCAGTCGTCGAGATGCGCCCGACGGCCCCCTGGTGGCTGGCCGATCGACCGATGCGCAGCGAGATCCGTTTCGAAGAACAGACCGTCGATGTGCGCATCGATCGCGTCTAGCAGCCCTGGGGCGCCGCCTCGACTCAGGCTCGGAGTCGAGAGGGGGTGATTTCGCCAGACTGTTGCGGGACGGTGTCCGGTCGCTTTCTCGGTGAACTGTCAGGCTGACTGCAGCGCTCGCCGCAGGTCGCTGGCCAGCGCCGCGGCTGTTGGATAACGCTTGTCCATCTTGTAGGCCGTGGCCTGCGTGATGATCTGCTCGAGTGCCGGAGGCGCCTGGGGCATGATTTCGCGCAGGGTTCTAGGAGCCTCGTCCAGCTTGGCGCGCAGCAGGCTGGCCAGGCCCTTCTTGGCGGGGTATGGATACTCGCCGCATGTCAGCCGGAAGAGGATGACTCCGATCGCATAGATGTCACAGCGCTGGTCGGCCGACCGTGGGTTCTCGATCTGTTCCGGCGCCATGTACTGGGGTGTGCCGAGGAACTGGTCGGTCCGGGTGAGGTTTCCTGAGCTTCCTGCATCGAGCGCCCGGCTGAGGCCGAAGTCGATGATCTTCAACTCGTTCGACTCATTGAGGATCATGTTCTGTAGCTTGAGATCCCGATGGATCACCCCGCGACGGTGGGCGTAATGCACCGCATCGCAGAGCTGACCGGCCAGATCGAGCAACATGCCGGTATCTGTCGGACCATGCTGGCCAAGACGGGTCTCCAGGTCGGTTCCCTGGATGTATTCCAGCGCCATGTAGTAGATGTGATCGATACAGCCCAGGTCCTTGCAGCGGACGATGGCCGGGTGCCGAAGCGATGCGAGAATGCGAGCCTCTTGCAGGAAGCGGCGAACAAGCTGGGACCGGCTATCGCCGACCAGAAGCAGCTTGAGGGCAATGGTCTTGCCGTTGCGCTCATCGACCGCCTTCTGCACGACCCCGCTGCCGCCCGACCCGAGTATTTCCTTCAGCACGAAGGGGCCAAACCTGCCGGCCTTGGGGATCTTCTTGGGTGTCTTCACCTGCTCGCTGGTGACGGGAGCAGTCGAATCCGAACTCGATCTCTCGCCATGGCGTGCGAGCAGGGATTCCACATCACTCACGCTGTCAGCCGTCTCGAGGTAGGCACAGACCGTGCAGAGCGGGCCACCTTGAGTCAACTCCGGTTCGATCGGGCTGAAACAGGATTTGCAGGTTGTCTGGGGAGGCGTCTGTTGATCTGAGATGGTCTCCAACAGCGGCGGCTGTTTCTCGGGCGCCGCCGTGAAGGTCTGGTGTGGAGCCAGCAGGCGGACCCGTATCGACACGGTGGAAATCTGGATCATGTCCCGGTCTGCTAGCTCGCAATGGGAGGTGACCCGCTGGCCGTTGACGTAGGTGCCGTTCTCCGATCCCAGATCTTCCAGCAGGCAGCGGTCTGGTTCGACCAGCAGAAGGAAGTGGCGTCGCGAGACGACGGGTTCGTCGATGCGGAAATCGACCTTCTGGCTGCGGCCGACGAGAATCTGTTGTCCGGTCTTCAGTGGTAGCTGTCGTCGCTGCGCACGCCCCTGCAAGACCACCAGGTAGCCACGCAGTGTGTTAGCCTCCCTGCCGCTTTGGGGGGTGGTCCGGGACCCGGTTTTCATGCAAGCGTTGGTAGAAGTAATCGCGCCAGCGTGGGGCGAACTGGCTGGGGCTCGACAGAGGCTTCCAGTACTGCCTCGCGGTGACATGGTCTCCTGGCTCGCGGTGGAACATCGCCAGCGCCAGGGCCAAGACGGCCCACGGTTCGAGGTTGAGCTTGCTGCCGCCGCAGTCCGAGCAGGTTTGCTTGCAGGCGGGACAGGATGTTTCTGGCAGAGGTTGGCCTGTACAGGTCTTGCAGGTGAATTGACCTTTTCCCCTGCAGTCCTTGCAGTCGATCCGGCCGCCCTTGCAGCGCCTGCATCTCAGTTTACGTGGAGGAGGACCACCGCCTGGTGGTCTCACCCCCCTGCGGGGAGGCAGGATCCCGGTCCCAGCACAATGCATACAGCGGTTGTTGCCCTTTCCACTGCAGATGTTGCATTGTTGCTGACCCGTGCCCTGGCATGTTTTGCAGGTGGGCTGTGTCTTACCGCGGCCCTTGCACGTTTTACAGGACCCGGCTACGGGCTGGCCGGCGCAGGTGTGGCAGGCATGTTTACGGCGCAGCTCGGCAATCTGCTGATCCACTGATTGCCGGAGTGCTCTGGCCGGGTCTCTCTGGTTGCTCGCTGCGAGCCACTCAACCAGCCCGAGCTGGGCCAGGATGTCATTGCCGTCTTTGACCTTCGTGATCGTGTCCTTGTCAGGGGGGGGGCGCTTG
>CAZANL010000477.1:0-4384 GCA_964486115.1 uncultured Planctomycetota bacterium | reverse complement strand
CCGAGAATCTGGGTAGCTTCTAGGGGGCAATAGCGATCAGCAGCAACAGATAGGGGTTGGCGTGCCGGTTGAAAACGTAGGCCGCCAGGTAGACTCCGTGCAGGCTCACCAATAACCGATCGGCCGGATTTTTCCGAGCCGGCCAGAAACAGGCGACCCAGGCGGCCAAGACCGTGAGCCAGTACGCACGCAGGACCCAGACCATCAGCGAGGTACTTCCCTCACTCACCGCCAAACCCAGGGAAAACTGGTTCAGTTTCTCGCGGCTGAGCAATCCCCGGGTCGCACCCCACCACTCCTCAGGCGTTGCGATCATCTGGTGCAGGGGCATTCCGCGCCAGCTGACAAAGGACATCTGGAGCGTATGGAGATTGTACAGCGGCAGGCTCAGCCCGAGCAGTAGCCCGGCGAACCAGCCACCCATCGACGTATGTCCCAGCTCCCTACGGCAGCTGATCAGTGCGAGCACAATCAGCAGGAGCGACGGCAGCGTCGCCAGCGAAAAGGCCAGGCCCATGCCACAGACCAAGCCCAGCAGAACACCCAGAGCAGCTCGTCGTCGACCGCTTGACGAACGCAAGAAAGTCCAGACCAGCCACTGTAGCAAGATGAACAGCACCCCTTCGGAGCTGTCTCCCAGCGTCTGTATACCTCGGATCAGCCAGGGCGCCGGCCCAAGCGCCACAAACAGCCCACCGAGCAAGCCGGTCACGCGGTCGAACAGGCGAGCACCCAGCAGAACCGTGGTCGCGACGGTCACCAGCGAGAGACCGATCGAGACCAGCTTGAGCGCGAGAACATTCTCGCCGAACAGCCGAAAGGACTGGGCAGTCAACAACCCGACGAACAGAGTGCCGGTCTCGTAGTCCGAGTAGATATACGAGTTCCACACCTCGGTCGGACCGCGCAGAAACTCGCTCGCCGCGAAGGCAACGAAGCCCTCCTCGACATCGAGGAACTGCCCCGGAGCCCGATGCAGGATCTGGGTCAGCAGCGCCGCATGAAGCAGCAACAGCAGTCCGATCAGACCCGCAAATCGACCGTTTCGAATCGGATCCATTGTCCGTCACGCTATCAGAACGACCTGGCGAGGCCAAACCGAATCCCACTGGTCGGGACGCTCGAACCCCGGCTGCTATTCCGACTTCTTGAAGTAGGCCGTAGGCCCGGAGGTCCAGAGGAAGTAGGGCGGGACCGCATCCTCTAGCTGCCCATCGAACAGCTGGAACGCGACGCCCATCGGCGACGGAGCTCGGTCGTCCGTGAGCGGCGGATATTCGGCAACATACCGCCGATTGCCGGAAGTCGATCCCCACCGCGTGCCAACCGCCACCAGGTCGAACCGCGTGAACCGCTTGCTGGAGCGGTTCCAGGTGACCCAGCCATACAGCTGCGACTCGTACCCCCGTTCCGCGCGTGACGGCCTGGTGTGGCTCTCACACAACCGCCAGCGCCCACGGGCTACCGCACGCGTGCGACCACGCAGGCGCAAGTGGACCCGTGGCCCGTCGACCCGAGTGACCCGGGCCGTCATCTCGGCTCGCTCGATGTCGTCGTCGGCATACGGCAAGGTCCGACCCAAGACGTTGTCCACCAGGTGATAGCGTGCGACCCTCCGGACCATCCAACTCGGCACGGCGTTCTCGGCCCCGGGTGTGAGTGCTTCGGGAAGGATCGTCTCAGCCCTTTCCAGCCAGGCAAATCCCGAGTTCCAGCTACCGATGGCGTAGGTCTGGTTGCGACCTGGGAGAGGATCCCTCGGCAGGTCTCGAGTGTAGACCCGCAGGGCCACGGTGTCCGGCGGCACCTGCTTGCGCGGCGCCACATCCTGCCAGCGCCACTGCCCGACGCTCGCGGGCGGACTGCCCGACAGCAAGCGCTCTGCTCGGGAGAGCTTCCGGTACTTCGCCCGGGCAGCCACCAGCAGCTTACGAATCGCGTCTCCATCGGGGCCCCGGGGAGTTGCATTGACCTCGCCCAACGGCATTCCGCTCGGAGCCAGCGCATAGACCCCAATCGGCGGGCCGGCCTCCCCGCGATGGCCATGCCAGCGGCTGGACGGGTTGCTGAAGTCGCTGGTCAGACCCGACCTGTTAAGGAATTGGGCATACACCCCGTGCTTTACCGGAACGGCAGTCTGCCATCTCGAATAATGGTCGGCCACGGCGACGAAATCGCGCAACAGCTTGCGCACCGCCGGATCTGACCAGGCGTCCCGCCGGTCGATCGTGCCCTGTGTTCAGGTGAATCCAAGCGGGTGCCCGTTCATCATCCAGAACAGAATCGGCTTGTCCCGGCGCTGCGCCTCAGCGACCCCCCCCCACAGGCGCAGGCGCCAGCGGATCTTCTGCCAGCCGATTTCCTGGCCTCCAGGCCGAATGTAATCGAAGCGGGACCTGAACCGCGCCTCGGCACCATCGATCACGGCCGGCTGCGACCGACTCGACTGCCGCACCGCTGCAGTTTTGAGCGGGGGAGCGACGGACAGCGTCAACAACCTCAAGATCGCAATGATCAGCGCCACCAAGGCGATCACCGAGAGTCCATTTCGCATCGTCGGCCCCATGGCAGCCCTAGTGTACAATTGCGACTGTGAACGGTCAATTCGCCACACTCGCCCTCTCGCTGGCCCTGCTCTGCCCTGGCTGCCAGCGGGATTCATCAGAAAAGGCACCACCCGTCACCGCAGGTCAGGCGGCGGCCAGAAAGGCAGCAACCAAACAGCTGGCAGCATTGAGGGCCCGGCAGATCACATTGCCTGCAGCCTCGATGCGGGAACTGGAGCGCGAGGTTGCTGCACTCGTCGGGCTTCTGGCTCAGCCCGACACGTCGCACCTCGTAGACGTTCATCGGAGCTTGGTCGGGCAGCACACCAAGCTAGCCACGCATCTGCTCGAGGGTCTGCGCATGGTACGTGGGGGCCAGATCGCCCAGGCCGAGAAGCTCCACGCCCAGGGAGCCCTGGAGGCCAGCCGACAGATGCGGGACCTGCTGAGTCGGCAGCAGCACTCGACCAGCCCACGTTACCGGACCGCCGCCCTGATGGCCAAAGACTGGTTTGCCGCACTGGATAAAGCTCTGCTGCTCAGCCCGCTGGCCGCCAGGGAAGACCCGAAATGGAGGGGGGCCCTGCACCTGCGGATCCAACGGCTCTCGAGCCTCTCCCGGGCCGAACGCCGACGGCGCGGACTGTTCGGGCCGCTGCTGCTGGAAGAAATCCGGCTGTACCAGGACTGGATCGACACCCGGAAGCTGGGACTGCCACTCGATCTACTGCTGCTGGAGTCAGAAGCACTATTGCTGGCCGGCGACCTGGGCCCCGCAAAAATACGGCTGAAACCGCTCGTGGAAGTCCGTTCACCACGTACCCTGCGGCCAGCCTGGACCATCCCTCTGAAAAAGGCCTCCGAGCAGACCCGTGCGCTGTACGAGAAATCACGTCCCTTGCTGGCCGACGTGGCCCGGCTGAAGCTGGTGGAGCTGGCTCTCCTCCAGGGCCAGCTGAAAGAAGCGGCCAGGGACTCCCTCCGCCTGTTCCAGGAACTCCAGTCCGCCGGCCTCGCAGAAACACTACCCTCCCAGCCAACCGGCGAGCTGAGCGACCTGATCCGGTCGATGCGGCTGGATCGGCTCGCGCTGCTGCTGAGAACACTCGCACTGCTGAAAGCCGGCGACGTGGCGAGGGCAACGCAAAACGAGCGCCTGCGGTTCGACCGCTTCGGTGGGCGCAGGGCGGCGGAATTCACCCGCTGGATCGAGCTGTTCTACACCGATCCCGGCCGTCAGTCGGCAATCGACTCCTGCGAATCGGTGCTAGGCCGCTTCTGACCTCAACGCCGCTCGAGCGTCCGGAGCAGGGAGGCCAGGACCCGATGGCCGGGAAAGCGGTGAATGTGGCGCTTGAGATAGGCCAGGGCCTCCTGGCGCTGCCCTGATTTGCGATGGGCGCCGATCAGGTTGGACAGCATGACGGGATCGTCCAGCCGACACTCGAAGGCGGCTCGCAGATACTTCACGGCCTGCGCATGGTGGCCCGCCTGATACTCGCTGACGCCCATGCTGTTGAACATTCGGGCATGGGCCAGGCTCTCGCGCGGCGTCAACTCCCGCGTGTTCCGCAAGGTCTCGACCATCTCGAATCGATCAAGTCCCTCGTCCAGTAACGGGATCGCCGAGGCCTCCCGCGCCCACCCCAACAGCAGATAGCCGAACCCACCCCACTTCAGTACCCGCATGCGGTAATGGTAAACCAAGCCGTCAGCCCCCTTGCCCTGGTGCGAGAAGACCTGGCCCGGAGCCCCTTTCTGCGAGATGCGGGTAACTGCCGAGACGATACGGAAGCCCAGCTGCTTGATAAATGCGCCCCTCAACAGATCCAGCGACG
>CAZANL010000476.1:0-4384 GCA_964486115.1 uncultured Planctomycetota bacterium | reverse complement strand
AGGCCCGGAAATCCGTTCTCGAACAACAGATCCGCACCGAACTGATCGAGCAAGAAATCCGCGCCTTGGGGGTCAAGGTCAGCCCCCGAGAAGTCAACGAACGCCTCGGAGAGGTTCGTCAGCAGATCAAGCTACGCTACGGTGGCAAGACCTCGCTCGAGCAGGAGTTGCGTAAGAACTACAGCTACATCGCGTTCCTGGCGCGGATGACACGAGGGGGTATCGGACTCTACAAGTACCTGGAGCAGAAGACCACTGACGCGGAGATCCGCAAGTACTTCAAGGAGCACCCCAAGAAGTTTCGCAAGCTGGTCAAGGCGCGCCACATCCTGGTACCGACGATCGACATCCAGACTCGAGCAGCGCTGCCCCAGCAAGAACAGGATAACGCGCGGCGCAAGGCGCAGATGGTCCGGTCCCTGCTCAAGGCGGATGCCAGCAACTTCGCCGAGTTGGCCAAGACTTACAGCATGTGCCCCAGCAAGAAACGGGGAGGCGATCTCGGCTGGTTCGGCGACAAGCGGATGGACCCGAACTTCACCAAGGCGCTCTGGGACCTGGAGAAAGGCGACATCACCGGGGTGGTGCAGACACGCTTCGGCTTCCACATCATCCAGCTCACCGATCGCAAGGTGCCGCGGTGGCAGGATGCCCGAAAGGCCTGCATCTACACGCGACAGGAACAGTACATGAAAAAGCTGCTAGCATCCTCCAAGGTGGAGAGACTGCTGACCAAGACCTCGTCACCCAACAAAAAGTGAGCGTTCCCGAAGAGCCGCTCGCCTAAACGGTCCTCCAACATCGGCTGGCAGACTGCTATGCTGACCGGATGAAGAAAAGCGCCATCCTGCTCGCCGTCTTGCTCTGCAGTCCGAGTGCGGTCGAGGCCCAGTCCTTCAAGCGACTTTCGCCCAGGACCCAGACCTTCAGCGCCCGCGTTGACATCCAGGGGTTCTTCGACGGCTTCGAGCGCCTCGTCGAGAACGACACCTTCGCCGCCTACGGCGAGTCGGTGACGCTGGGCCGCAAGGGCAAGCGCCTGACCTACCGCGTTGGAGACGGCACCACGGTGACGCTCAAGAGCTTTCCCACCGTCATCACGCTGGGGCGCGGCCGTGACAAGCGAGCGGTGCTGCTTAACCGCCACGGCGCACGAACGACCTGGGCCGCACACTGGGGCGCGTTGTTCAAGATCGGTCGGCAGAGCTTCCTGATGCTCGACGCAAACGCCAACGGCACCCTCTGGGAAAAGGGCAAGGACGCGATCGTGGTCCCCGGCGCGCGTGTCGCAGCACCTTACAGCGGCCAGATCTGGACCGAAACCGGCGGCTGGGAGATCAAGACCGTCAAGGGCAAGCTGGGGTACGCGCCGCTGTCCATGCCCCCCATCGGTGCGGGCTGGCAGATCCTCAACGCGGTGCGCCAGCGGGCCGGTAGCCTCCCGGTTTCCTGGGACGAGAAGATGGCCGGGGCCTGCCTGTCCCACGTCAAGTACTGCATCCGCCACAGCTGGCGCAATCACTATCAGGAAGAGGGCAAAGCGGGCTATTCCGAAGCAGGAGACGATGCGGCCAAGGAATCGGTCCTCGGCTTCGCTTATGGCAGTACCCGCGAAGCGATGCTCGAACAGATCGCCACGGCCTACCACATGGCGGCCTGTATCAATCCCGAAGTCGAACGGTCCGGGATGGCGATCGAGGGGACGGTCTTCGCCTGCAACGTGATGGGAGCGACGGAGCGCGAGTTGCCCACGGGACGGGTCAAGTTCGTCTGGCCGCCGCACGGAGCCACTGACGTGCAGCGCGGCTTCAACAACACGGGCGAATTGCCGATGCCGATACCCGGCTCGGAGAGCGATTACCGGATGAAGATCGGCCAGGTGATCATGGCCCGCGTCGACGGCGAGGGCCCCTACGCCTTGAAAGTCACCACCCCCAGGGGCGCAGCGATAGAGGGCACGCTGACCACTCCGAGCAACGGGGTCGACAATCCCGGCATCGACGAGAACAACGGGCTGGTCATCCTGGCGCCGCACAGTGCACTGCCGGCAAACACCTTGCTGACCGCCACGCTGACGATCGGCTCGGGCAAGGACCAGGTCGTTCGCGTCTGGCGCTTCAAGACCGGCAGCCTGCTGGTCCGGGTGAGCCATCGCGGAAGAGGCCGCAGACGGCGCCGCTGACAGCCTGCGGCGGACCGTGACCCGCGCTGACCGCCGCGACCCCACCGGCCAGCCGGGACAAGGACCTCGACGAGCGGGACTGCCCACCGTAGACTGATCGTATGATCAACAAAGTCGGCCTGACACTCCTGCTGGCCACGCTGTCCTGCGCACCCGGAAAGCCCCCGTTGCCCAGCACCAAGGGCGCCACCCAGACCCGCAAGAAACTCGAACACAGAGAAACCAAGTCAATGCCGCAGACGATCAAGCTGGCCACCTTCGGCGGTGGATGTTTCTGGTGTGTCGAGGCCGTCTTCGAGCGCCTCGACGGTGTGTCCAAGGTGGAGTCGGGCTATGCCGGGGGCCACGTCGACAACCCGACATACGAACAAATCTGTGGCAAGCAGTCCGGCCATGCCGAAGTCTGCCAGATCAGTTACGATCCGGCCAAGATCCGCTTCGAAGAGCTGCTCGAGGTCTTCTGGAAAACCCACGACCCGACAACCAAGGACCGACAGGGCAACGACGTCGGCCCGCAGTACCGCTCGGTGATCCTGTTTCACGACACGCAGCAGCAGCAGCTGGCCGCGACCTACAAGGCCAAGCTGGACGCTGCTGGCGCCTTCGGAGCGCCGATAGTCACCGAGATTCAGCCGTTCACCAAGTTCTGGATCGCCGAGAAGTACCATCAGGACTACTTCAGTCTGAACAAGAACCGCAACCCCTACTGTCAGGCCGTGATCGTGCCGAAGGTCACGAAATTCGAGCAGGTCTTCCGGGACAAGCTGAAAAAGCGATAGCTGAGGCCTCGCTCAGACCACGACCCCTCGGAACCCATGCCAGGCCTCCCGATCTTCGGCCGGCCAGCAGGTCTTTCCGGCACAGGTCAGCACCTCCCAGCGCAGCGGATCCGTGGCAAAACCCCCTCCCTTGTCGATCCGTTCGCCGCTGGCATACGAGTCGAGACACCAGTTATTGACGTTGCCGGCCATCTCTTCGCAGCCAACCGGACTGGCCCCCTCGGGATAACGACCGACTGGCGTGGGGCAGCCGATCTGCATGCCATAGTTGGCCAATCGACTGTTGGGCTGTAGGTCGCCCCAGGGAAACAGGCGTCCGTCGGTCCCTCGCGCGGCCCGCTCCCACTGTGCTTCGCTCGGCAGGCGCTTGCCGACCCAGGTCAGATACGCGCACGCCTCGAACCAGCTGACCCCGCTGACCGGCTGACCCGGATCGTTGAACGGGTCCAGACCCCACGTCGAAGGCGCGTCGATTGTCCGAGTGACGCGCCAGCGCCATCCCTCGGCGCCCCACAGGTCCTCCCGGTGGTAGCCCTCGTCGGCGATGAAGCGCCCGTACTGTGCAACCGTCACGGGGAACCGATCGATGTAGAACATCTCCAGGTCCACCTCGCGCTGCGGCTTGCACTCGTCGGGCAGGAAGATGTCGGTCGGCTCGGCCCCCATCCAGAACAGGCCCGCCGCCACGGGGAGCATCTCCGCGCCGTCCCGACTCCAGATCAAGCGATCATCCGCCGAGCGATCGAAACCGGCAGGGAGGGTCATCGGCTACTCGACGATCATCACTCCGACCGCCTGGCCCTTCTCGATCTGACTCCATGCATCCGGCGTCTCTTTCTGCGAGTCCAGTTTGACCATGGCCGTCAGCTTACCTGCTCTGAATACGAAATCTGGCCTCGCAAAAACCTGCACGTGAATCCGTTTCAGGAGGAAAACCAGCAGCTTTTGGTTCGCCTCGACCTTCTTTGCGTAATGCGCTGGAAACACCACGCGCATCCCCCTACTTCCAGAGCTGAATTTCTCCGCGATCTTCCCCAACGGTTGGTTCAGATCGATCTTGAGCCCCTCCAGAACTTCCTGCCAGCCTTCCGATCTCTTCGTCAGTACCTGCAACTGTGCATCCTTTGCCTGGGCCTCGGCACGCGCAGCGTCCCGCTGTTTCTTCGCCTCCGCGAGCTCTGCCGAGAAGGTCCCGCCCTTGCTGGCTTGCTCCCACCTTCTCTTGTAGTCGTCTCGCTCCGCTTTCGCTTCTCGCAAGTTATTCTCGAGGAGCTTGACGTACCTGGAGTCGCCACCTCCGCCCGCCGCGTTGGCCAGCTTCTTCTGCAGCTCGGCGACTTCCTCTTGCGCCCTGACCTGCTTGCTCAGCGCTGCCTGCAGCTTCTTCTTCTCGGCGGCAAGCGCCTTTTCCAGCGCTCTCTTC
>CAZANL010000475.1:0-4387 GCA_964486115.1 uncultured Planctomycetota bacterium | reverse complement strand
ACCAGCTCGTCCGCGGCGCCGACGATCTCGTAGGGGACCATCTTCTCCTCGGAGCCGACCTCGTTGTGGCGGCGGCCCATGAAGCGCTTGATCGAAGACAGGGTGTTGGCCGGGTTGGTCACCGCCTGGCGCTTGGCCTGCAGGCCAACCAGCCGCTCGCCATTGTCCCGAAAGGCCACGACCGAGGGGGTCGTGCGTCCACCGTCGGGGTTGTTGATTACCTTCGCCTCGCCACCTTCCATCACGGCGACCACCGAGTTGGTCGTGCCCAGGTCGATGCCGATGATCTTTCCAGCTTGTGCCATGGTTGTCTGCTCCTTTAGTACGCGTTCCACGCGTGTGTGCGTGTTTAGCATGCAAACCGCGTGCCATCGGGACAGATGCGCACTGAGGGGCCTCGGGGCGGGTGGAGGGTGACAAATTGACATCCCGACCGGACCCGCGTCCGGACAGTCTGTCAAATTGGCAGGATGTTAGCGCACGGCCTTCTTGTTGGCGCGAACGTAGTAGGGATGCCCGTGCCAGCCGAGATGGTTGGGTTGAGTGATCACCTCGAGATCGCCGGTCACCTCGGACTTGCAGGCCAGCCGTAAGTCCGGCTCGTCATCGCCGAGAAAGAACTTTTCCCACCGTGTGCGGGCGGAGAGGCCCGCCGGATCGTCGACCCGGACCCGGCATGTGCCAGCGCAGATCTGGAAGTGGGTTACCAGCAGATTCAAGCTGCAGTTCAGTATCGGCAGAGTGTTGGGGAACTCGTAGAGATCGATCCCGTTGTCCAGCGCGACCCGACGCAGGCTGGCTCCCGCCGGAACCTCGACGACCTTCTCTTCCTTGAGGAAATGCACTCGGGGCATGGTTGACTCCAGATTGGCTGCGTGGGCCGGCATCTTAACCGTGGCCGGGGCGCAATTCAAGCCGTTCGGGTTGAAGGGGAACGGTATCTGGTGAATAATCGGTCAATGGACACGGCATCCGGACTGCTCGATGAACGTCGTCACCAGGAGGAGGTGCGCCTGGCGGAGTTGATACTCGAGCAAGGATTTGTCACGGGCGATCAGATCCACCGTGCGCAGCAGGCACAGGCTGCCGAGGGATTCCGACTGGAGGAGGCCCTGCACGAGGTGGGCGCTCTCACGCTGGAACAGGTCGAGCTGTTACAGGGGCGGCTGGGCTGGCGTCTGGTGAGTTGCCCGGCCTGTCAGTTCGAGCACACGATCAACGAGGTCCCGCCGGGCAATTATATTTGCGGGTGTGGGACGATCCTCGGGTTGGATGGGGCGGGCAGCCTCCAGGTCGTCCAGGCCGCGGGCCAGCTGCAGCGGGTCCCCACTGGCCGGAGTCGGTCCTCGCTGCGCGGCAGGGGGCCCGTGGTGGAGTCCTTTCTGGTGCTCTCCAGCGCGATCGAGCGTGGGATCATCCAGGTGGCCGAGGCGCGTGACCTGGTTCAGTCGGCCGGTATGGGGCCTCAGGTCGTTCAGGAACTGGCTCGGCTGAAGTCCCTGTCGGGTCAGGAAGTGATGGCGCTCTGTCAACTGGCCCAGAGCGATCAGGTGCTGCGGCCGGAGGCGGCTCAGCGGGCCTGCGATGGGCTGAGCACGGTACTGGAGGCGCCCGGCCTGCTCAAGCAGCTGGAGACCATGACGCAGTCGATGGCGGATTGCGCGGTGGGTGGCCGCCTACCGCACCTGCCGGTTGACCGTGACCGACTGGTCACCGAGCGGCTGATCGCTGAGGGTTACCTCAGGCACGTCGACCGACAGGTCTGCCTGCGGCTCCAGGAAGAGGACCGGGCGGACGACAGGAGTCTGCCGCTGTACCACTATGCGCTTCAGGCCGGTCGCATCAACGGTCGCCAGCTGCAGCAGGTGCTCGAGGAAATCCGGGTCGAGTTCAACCTGCCCCAGCTCGAAATCTCGAGCAAACCGGCCGACATGCAGCTGAATCAGACGACGGTGGTCGTCAGGGACGATGCCTCGAAAGTCGCCGATTACACGGTGATGGACCGTCTCGGAGGCGGTGGAATGGGCACGGTCTACCTGGTGGAGGATGGCCAGGGTCGACAGCTGGCGCTGAAGACGCTCAAGGCGGGAGAGGAGGCGACCGAGCGACAGATCAAGCGTTTCGAGACCGAGGCCGAGGCGATGCGGCGGCTGGACCATCCCGGCATCATCCGGATACACGACACCGGTATCTGGCGGGGTATTCACTACTTCACGATGGACTACGTCGACGGCCCGACGTTGTCCCATCTCCTCGTCGCCAGGCTGCTGTCCCGCGAGTCGTCGATGGAGCTGCTCGCTCAGGTGCTCGATGCACTCGAGCACGCACATCAAGCGGACATCCTGCACCGCGATCTGAAGCCGTCCAACATCCTGGTCGACTCCGAGGGTAGGCCTCGGCTGACCGATTTCGGGCTGGCCAAGCGGCTGGACGAGTCGCAGCGTATGACCCGGACCGGCGACGCGGTCGGAACACCCTATTACATGTCTCCCGAGCAGGCCGCGGGTAATCAGACTCTGATCGGCCCGCGGAGCGACACGTTCAGTTGCGGCGTGCTGATGTACCAGATGCTCACCGGGCAGCTGCCGTTCAACGGTCAGACGACGATGGAGCTCTACTATCGAATCGCCGAATGCAACCCGTTGCCACCGTCCAGCCTAGACGACAAGATATCTGCCGATCTCGACCGGATCTGTCTCAAAGCGTTGGCGCGAGAGCTGCCGGATCGCTATGTGACGGCGGCCAGTTTTGCCGACGACCTGCGCCGTTTCCTGGCCGGAAAACGTCCTCGAGCCCGCCTGCCCGGTGTTTTCACGCACGGCCTGCGTTACCTGGACCAGGTTCGCCTGCGCTCGTGGGTGCTGATCACACTGATGATCTGTCTGTTCACGGGTGTGGGATACCTCAGCTGGCAGACCCTGCAAAGAGCGGAAGCGGCTCGCGAGAGGGACCGGGCCAATGTCCGTCGGGGCGCGCTGGTGTTATGCGCCGAGGGGCTGGATCTGCTGGTCGAGTCGGATCCGGACAAGGCGGCTTTTCGTTTCCGGCAGGCCCATCAGCTGGACCCCTCGTCGCTCGAGCCCGAGATCGGGCGCGCCCTGCTTGCGCTCGAGCAGGGTAACCCGGCTGATGCCGAGTGGCACGTCCGGCGCGTTCTGGCTTTCAGCGACCGCTTTCCCTCGGCCCATTACGTGCTAGGCCGGTTGGCCGTCATCCGAGAGGAGCATCAGGCCGCGATTTTGGCGTTCAGTGTGGCGCTCGATCAGTGGCCTCGCTACGTCGAGGCGTATAGGTATCGAGCGGTGGCCTGCGAGGCCCTGGGCCAGGTCGAGAACGCCAGGCTGGACCGGGCACGCGCGGACGAGATTGCCCGGCGTCGAACGGTGGGGTGGCTAGAACGTGGGCAGCGATTGATGACTGACGGAAACAGTCGCGAGGCCACCCGAATCGCCCGGAGGTGCCTGGTTCTCTGGCCCGAATGCGATGGTGCGTCCTATCTGCTGGGGCAGATCGCTCAGCGTGAAGATCAGCCCCAGCGGGCCTTACAGTACCTACAGGGTGCGGTCCGTCAGGCACCGACCAATCCGAACTATCACCTGGCCCGAGGGCGGGTCTTGCGCAGCGTCGGAGAGTACTCCCAGGCCATCGATTCCTTTCGCGCCGCCGCAGGGCTTCAGCCCAGGGGTGCCGGGCCCTTTGAGCTGCTCGACATGGCGCTCTCGATGGTCGACCTGACTCGCGCCCGTGCCGCACTGCGAGAGGCTGCCCCCGAGCACGATCCGGTTCGCTATCATGCGCTCAAGGGACGGTGGTTGTTTTTCCTGCAGCGGTCGAAGCAGGCGCTGGCCGAAGCGGACGCGGCATTGCGTCTGGACCGGAACTACCTGCCGGCGATGCTGTTGCGAGCTCGGCTGGTGGCCGAGGCTGGCGGAGACCTGGGGCCGGTGACGCAGGCGCTGACCTCTCGACTTGCTGGTCTGGATGTCGACCAGCGGGTCGAGGTGCAGCGGGTGCTCGGTCGGCTGGCGATGCACCAGCTGGACTGGCCGCGGGCGCGTAAGGCATTCCAGGCAGTACTGGACAGCGGTCGCCGGATGCCTCAGGTTCTGGCTTGGCTCGGAGAGGTGTTGTATCACCAGAGGCGGTTCGGGCCAGCCCGTCTGCTGCTCGACGAGGCGATCGAGCTGCGGCCAGCAGCGACCGATTTTCTGGTGACACGAGGGAACGTCTTTCTGGCCCTCGAGCAGTGGGATTCGGCCGAGAGCGACTTCGAGCGGGTCGGTCGGCTGGATTCGGGCAGCCCCGAGCGTGTGATCGGGCTGTACCAGACCTACCTGGGGCAGCTGGACGCCGAGCGGATCCTCGGGTTTCTCCCACAGGTCCAGCT
>CAZANL010000474.1:0-4389 GCA_964486115.1 uncultured Planctomycetota bacterium | reverse complement strand
CATCTACGGCATGTACAACTGCTTCAATGTCGTCACCGAACCGAAGGGTGTAGCGGGTGCGGTCCTGATCCGGGCGCTGGAACCACTCGAAGGGGTCGACTTGATGCAGTGGCGTCGCGGCCGGAATCGTCTGACTGACCTGGCTAGCGGACCGGGCAAGTTGTGCATCGCCATGGGGATCGGCCTGGAGGACAAGGGGTGCGACCTGACGGGGAGCCGGCTGTGGATCGAGTCGCGAGGCCGGCGCCCTGGTTACATCGCAACCGGCCAGCGCATCGGCATCAACCGGGGTCAGGAGTTGCCATGGCGCTTCACCATCGCTGGAAATCCGCATGTGTCGGTGAAAGCGAGTTGAGTGACGGATGCCCCGGAGGAAGGAGTCAACTGGGCCAGGGTTGGTCGAGTTGAGCTGGTGACGCCAGCTGGAGCTGTTCGTTGCTGCGGCGAGGCCTCTATTCCCGTCCGCTCTTGGGCAGGCGGGTCGAATCGGTCGAGAGCCGGGGCATGCGCAGGGTTTCCTTGACAACGACAGAGTCCGAGTCGCGTGGGACGGCCAGGGGTTTGCCGCAGAACTTGCACCTCAGGTGTTGCCCCGAGTCGAAGCTCGCGATGTTGAAGCGGCAGTGGCAGTCCTCGCAGACCAGGATTCTCTTCTTCTGAGCCTCGAGGATCACCTTCACCTGATCGGCTGTCATGAAGCCCTTCTTGATCATGATCTCGCCGAGGCGGAAGTTGATCTTCAGGCGAGCGAGGTTGCTCTTTTCGCGAATGCACAACGCGAGTTGGTCCCAGCTGATGAAGTTCTGCGACACGGCCAGCTTGCCGAAAAGAGCCTCCTCGGGTGACCTGGGGGCCTCCGGCCCAGGCTTGTTGAGCAGGGTTGTTTGGTTCTCGATCAGCCAGTGGAGCTGGCCGATCGTCAGGTAGTTGTGCTCGACGAGAAGCTGGCCGAGGGGCACCTTCTGTTCGTCCTGTTCGTTTTGAATCTGCAGGCAGCGGTTGATGTGGTCTTGGGTGACCATGTGGTTATTGACCGCCAGTCGACCGAATAGGATGTCGGTGTCTTTGCTCATGGTGCTACGTATTCTAGCGAGTCGGCCGATCGCTTTCTACTCCTCCAACTCCTGGGCCCGCAGGAACGCGATTTTTGCTTGCTCGTGGTTGGAGATGGCCAGGAATAGCCGGCCGAGTTCACGGTACCACTCTGGATTATGGCTGTCGTGGGTGATCGCCTTCTCGAGGTGCTCCTGAGCGCTCGCGTATTCACCTCGCTCTCGCAGCAGGTGGCCGAGCAGGCCGTGTGCGTCGGGGAAGGAGGGGTGGTGTTGGATGGCCAGCTTGAGTGACTCCTCGGCGCTGGCGGGATCGCTGGCGGAGTAGGTCCGAGCGCGCACGGTCAACAGGAAGGCGTCCGTCGGCAGCAGTTCGAGCGATTTGTCGATCTGGGCCTGGGCCTCCTCGATCGTGGTGGTCTCACAGTAGGCCAGCGCCATCTCCCGGTGGGCGGCCGGGTCGTGTGGATCCAACTCCAGCGCCCTGCGAAAGTGTGGCAGCGAGTCCGGGATTGCGCCGGAGAACAGCTTTGCCGAGCCCAGCGCGTAGTGGTGCAGTGCCTCGTCTGGTCCCAGTGCGATGGCCCTCTCGCCGTGAGCCACTGATTTCTCTGGCTCTTGCAGGAAGCGATAGAACAACGAAAGGTAGGCCTGGTAGGTTGGGTTGTCCGGCGCCAACTCCTCGGCGCGCTGGGTGTACTTGATGCCATCGCCGACGTTGCCGGTCCACAGCGCGATCTGGATGTATGGCAAGTAGCTCTCGTGTCGATCGGGATGCCACATCATCGCCTTGCGGGCGAGGTAGGACGCTTCCTGGATGAAACCGCGGTTGTAGAAGTGCAACGAGACCTGCAGCAGCTTGTCGTGTGAGATCCTGTCGCGGTCGGTGTGCTGGATGATTGCCGCCTCGGCTTCCTCGAAGTCGCGGCACATCAACTTGCATTGGGCCAGCTCGAGACCCGCGTCGACGAAGGTCGGGTCGGTTGCAACTGCTTGGGCCAGCAGGTTGGCTCGTCCCGCCACCTGGGTCTGAGCCAGGGCGGACAGATATTGCCTCATTGCGGTTGGATCGAGAGTCAATCCTTCGCCCAGTTGATCCACGCTCGGTAGCTTCCGGCCTGGCGCGATCAGGCTGCAGATCTTCAGGATCAGCTCGCTGCCCAGGCGTCCCAGGTCTTGCGGCCTGCCGGTCAACAGCTCGCTGTGGACGACCTGGCCGCCAGGGACAGCCATCAGGCTGGTGTCCAGCGTAAGCAGGTCGTCGCGATCTGTCAGCAGCCCGTGCAAGCACCAGTGTGCACCGCCGGAGGCCAGCTCCATCGCTTCGGTCTCGGTCAGCTTGTCCTCGAGATAGATCGCTTCGGTCGTATCATTCTCGGTGCTGCGCTGTAGCTCCCGGACCTCGCAGTGGATCTCGGTCGCTTTCTGGATGGTGTTGGCCAGAAATCGGGGCAGACCGCGGGCCACGCCGATGGGGTCCAGACCTGGGTCTAGCCGGCTGGAGAACTGCAGGATAGCCAACCTGGGTTGTATGGTCACGCAACAATGCCGCCCGTAAGTGTTTGGTCCCGGGCTACTTAGGTGCCCATTTTCTTGAGCAGGTCGTCGGTCAGCTTGACGCGCTTGGCGTACTCCATGTTGCTGGAATCCAGCTGCGCTGCTTTCTGGTAGTCCGTTCGGGCCTGTTTCAGATGCGAGATGGCCGCCTTGTTGTCCTTGGTTATCGACTGGCGGTACAGCCCCTCGCTGATAAGCCCCATGTGCCAGTGGCCCAGAGCCGTCTTCTGCTGAGGCGTCCACTTGTCCTTCGTGTCGACGGACTGACCCTGATCGAGAAGCTCGATGCCCTTCTTGGTGAACTCCCTGGCCTTATCGTATTGCTTCAGCTGGTAGTGGCAAAGGCCGAGGGAGAGGTAAGCTTCCGCGAAATCAGGATTCATCTTGATCGTCTGGCTGAACGCGCTGATCGCCTCCTGGTACTTCTGCGCCTTGTATGACTCCACGCCGGCATTGTACTGCTTTGCGCCCTTGGGGCCGCAGGCAGTCAGCAGGGTGGCAAGTAGGATCAGGAGCAGGTGTCTGAACTGAATCATGACAGCCGGGAGCATATCTCAGTCAGGCCCATTTGTCCAGCCAGGCTTCCCAGCGTCGGAGGCCCGCTTTTCGGGTTTCCTCCGGCCCCGTGGGGTCGTACTGGTGATTCTCTCCCGTGAGCTCCCAGAGGGCATCTGCGGCCTCCGCTCGGACGTCTACGTCCGGGTCGTTCAGCAGCTGGATCAAGGCCGGAACGCACTCGGCCGACCCGATCCCGGGAATGAACATGGTCGCGTTGAAGCGGACCACCCCATCGGCGTGTCCCAGCAACTCGAGAAAGGTCTGGGCCACGGGCTGCAACGGTGATCGGGCCAATACGGTGACCAGCTCCCAGCCCCGCTCCCTCGTGTTGCGAAGGCAGCATTCAGCGAGCAACTCGTACAGTGTTTCGATCCCGAACCCCCCCAGGCTACGCAGGCGTTCGGCGGCCAGCTGGCGGTCTGCTGACACCGCTCCCCGGACGATCTGGGTCAGTTCTTCCATCGCCCCGCTGCCTATCCTGTCTGAGCGCAGGATCTCGGGTTGCGGAGGAGCGGGCTCGAACAAGAGGGTGTGATTCAGCTCCGTGATGATCGCTCGGTTCAGGCGACGCTCGATCAGTGTGCGGGAGCGCAGCGCGAAGGCTGCGGGTGCGACGATGCGGTGAAGCGGCTGCTCCAGGGCCTCCAGGTAGGCCGGGACGCTGTGGTCCAACAGGATCTGCTTGATCTCGGCAGCCAGCTCCAGGTCCGTGGTGTAGAAGTCGCACTCGCCTGGTTTTGGCCCGAGCTGGCCGATCCTCTCTGCGAGAGTCTCTTGCTGGGCACTCATTCTCCAAGCAACTCGCTGATGCGACCGGCCAGCTCGAGTTCGGCCTGGCCTGCGGCCCGAATCGTACCCGGATCCGTCCCCAAGCCGTCAGCCAGCGCTTGCATCTGCCTGCCCAGTTCACGCGCAGGCCGTACCGAGTTCAATCGCAGGGCAGCCGTCTCGGAAAGGAACCGCCCGGCCCAGCGACGGCTCGCGCGATAGAATTCGGTCACTCTTTGGAGGCACCGGCGGTCGTCGGCGCAGATGGTGCAGTAGCGCTCCCCACTCTCCAGTCGCTCGGCCCAGCGGTTCATTCCCGCAGGTCCGCTGAGCCAGGCCTGCCCCAGGGTGACGTGTCCTGACAACTCCCCTCTGAGAGCGCGCGCGGCGTTGTGCAGAATCTCGACGGTCAGCTCCTGTGCACTGGGGCGGGCCATCTCACGGCCGAAGAAGA
>CAZANL010000473.1:0-4414 GCA_964486115.1 uncultured Planctomycetota bacterium | reverse complement strand
CGCCAGGCTGCTCCGCGGAGGCGCTTACAAGCCTCGCACCTCCCCCTATAGCTTTCAGGGGGTCGGAGCCCGCGGCCTGGGCTGGATGCGTCGTGCGGCGGACCGTCACGGCCTGGCGATGGTGACCGAGGCGCTGACCGACAAGGAGCTGCCCGCTGTCGCCGAGCTCGCCGACATGATCCAGGTCGGCTCACGCACGATGCATGCGTACGGCCTGCTCAAGGAGATCGGAAAGACGGGCAAGCCCGTCCTGCTCAAGCGCGGGTTCTCTGCCACAATCGAGGAGTGGCTGCTAGCTGCGGAGTACTTGCTGCAAGCCGGCGCCGCCGGTGTGGTGCTTTGCGAGCGAGGCATTCGAACCTTCGAGACCCAGACGCGAAATACGCTGGACCTCTGCGCGGTGGCTCATCTGCTCGAACACCATCGCCTTCCAGTGATCGTCGATCCGTCACACGCCGCAGGACGCCCCGAGCTCGTCGCTCGGCTGTCCCGTGCTTCGCTGGCGGCGGGAGCTCATGGACTGATGATCGAGATCCACCCCGATCCGGAGCGTGCGCTCAGCGATGGGGATCAAGCCCTCACGCCAGAGCGTTATCTAGCGCTCGGCCAGGAGCTGGTCGGATGACGCTGCTCACCGAGCGAGACGTTCTGGCCCAGACCCAGAAGCGGGTTCCAGCGGGGGATTTGCTGCGTCGGTTCTCGGAGGAAGCGATGGTCTACTGGGCCCTGCCCTCGGAGGGGATCGAGTTGATCGGACTCGGTCAGGCACTGCGACTGCAAGCCGCCGGTCCCAAACGCGCCGCGGTCCTGCGGGACCTCGCAGCAGCCGCCATGCTGGGCGCCACCCACGACCTGCCCGGCCCGCTGTGGGCCCGCCCACGCTGGTTCGGAGGATTTGCCTTCGACGATCGAAGCCCAGGCGGAGACTGGGCTGGCATGCCGGCCAGTTGCTTGCTGCGCCCCGAAACGCTCATCGTGCGACGCGGCGACGAGGCCTGGGAGACGACGACCCGGCTGGCTGGAACGCCCATTTCGCCCATGGCAGCCCCATCCACCGCTACCGAGGAGTCACCCGGGCGCTGGCTCACGCGCGTCGAACTGGCTCTCGAAGCCATCGCCGAGGGCCAGCTGAGAAAGGTCGTGCTGGCCCGGCGGGTCGGACGGCGACTCTCCGACTCTCCGATCGAGTTGCTGGGGCGCCTACGCCAGGCTTTTCCGCGCTGTGCGATCTTCTGCCTGCGGCTGGGACCCGACGCACTGTTCCTCGGTGCCTCGCCCGAGCGGCTGGTGCGGGTGGATCGCGGACGAGTCACGACCGCTGCGATCGCCGGGTCCGCCACGCGCGATGCATCCCCCAACGAAATGCTGGACAGCCCCAAGGAGCGGTACGAGCACCAGCTGGTGGTGGGGGAAATCGCCAGGGCGCTGGCACCTCATGTGATATCGATCCAGCACGCCCCACGGCCCGAGGTGCTCCGGTTAGCCAACGTGCAACATCTGATCACGCCCTTCGAGGCGGTCGCCTTGCCGGGCCAGCACGTGCTCGACCTGGTCAACGCCCTGCACCCCACACCAGCGGTTGGCGGCATGCCTCGCCTCGCAGCCAGGGAGTTTCTGGAACACCATGAACCACTCGAGCGGGGCTATTACGCCGCGCCCCTCGGGTGGTGCGACGACAGCGGGGACGGGGACTTCTGGGTCGGCATTCGATCGGCACTGCTGCGCGGACGCAAGCTGTGGGCCTATGCCGGGGCGGGCATCGTTGCCGGGTCCCAGCCCACCGCCGAGCTGGCAGAGACGGAACTCAAACTGGACGCGATCCTGGAGGTGCTCAGATGAACACCGCACGCCTCGGATTACTCTGGAGCCGACACCTGATCGCCGAGCTGCGACGCGGGGGCATGCAGCATATCTGCATCTGTCCAGGGAAGCGTTCACTGCCCCTGGCTGTTGCGGCACTGAACGACCCGTTTTTAGGGGCGAGCAGCCACATCGACGAGCGCAGCGCGGGGTTCTTCGCACTGGGCCTGGCCAAGACGACCGGGCGACCGGTCGGCATCATCACGACCAGCGGTACCGCCGGCGCACATCTGTATCCAGCGGTGCTCGAATCTGAACTGGCTCGCGTCCCTCTCGTGATCTTGACCGCTGACAGACCGCCCAGGCTGCGCGATTGCGGAGCACCCCAGGCACTGGACCAGCTCAACCTCTACGGTAATCACACGCGGCTGTTCGCCGATGTCGGATTACCCGGCGAGCCGCGCACGATTCGCTCCATCGCGTCGCGCGCCATCGGCGTCGCCGCCGGACGACCGGCCGGCCCGGTCCACCTCAACATCCCCTTCGAGGAACCCCTGACCGGCGAAGAACTCCCGCCGATCGAGGATCTGGATCAGGCCGCCCCCTGGATCGACGCCACCGGAGGCCGCTTGAGCATGTCGGGTCCGGTGCTGGAGCACGTCTCCAGGCTCGTACACGAACACCGGCGGGGTTTGATCGTCTGTGGTCCAATGAACCCGACACCGGGCCTCGCGGCCGCCGTACGCAGCCTGGCCTGGCGTAGCGGATACGCCGTGCTGGCCGATCCACTTTCTCAGCTGCGTTGTGACCCACAGTGCGAGCAAGACATCCTCGGCGGTTACGACTCTTTCTTGAGCAACATGGAGTTGGCCGAAGAGCTGGCCCCAGCGCTGGTCATCCGGCTCGGCGCCCCTCCCACCTCCAAGGCGCTGAACCACGCACTGGCCCGCTGGCAGGCAACCCAAGTCCTGGTCGATGGCGCCGGCGCGTACAGGGAACCGACCCGCAACCGGACGTTGCTGGCCTCCTGCGACGAGGTGACCTTCTGCCGCTCCCTGGCCGAGACGATGATCAAGCCGCTGACCCCCGACTTGCGGTACCGGGCAGTGCTCGACCGTGCAGAACGCCGGGTCTGGTCCGTCGCGCGGGAGCTCAGCGAGAACCGCTGGTTCGAAGGCGCACTGGCCGCCGAGACGGTGGCGGCAATTCCCGAAGGCGGCATTCTGTGGGTTGCCAGCAGCAAGCCGGTGCGCATGCTGGACTCCTTCTGCCGTCCAAGCCAGCGAGCACTGCGCATCTTCGCCAGCCGCGGGGCAAACGGGATCGATGGCACGATCTCTCAGGCGCTGGGAGCAGCCTCCGCTGCTGGCCCGCAAACGCCGGTGGTCCTGCTCTGTGGAGACCTCGCCTTTCTGCACGACATCGGTGGCCTGCTGGCGGCGCGACGACTGGCCCTCAACCTGACGGTCGTGGTGGTCAATGACGACGGAGGGAGGATCTTCGACCAACTGTCAATCACCGGTTTCGCCGACAAGTATCACCAGTTCGTCGCCACGCAGCACGGGATGCGCTTCGGGGGTGCAGCCGGGCTCTACGGGCTGAACTACCGCGAGGTGCTCGACACCGAGTCCCTGCGGGCGGCGATCACCCAGTCGATTGAACAAGGGGGCACCTGGGTCATCGAAGCACCCTTCGCTTCCGGAGACAACCTGAAGGCACTCGAATCGTTTCAGCGCGCCGTCGCTTGCGGCGCCAACAAGGAGAAAGGACCCCGGTCCGATGCAAACCGAGACATTGAGCGACGCCACCCAGTGGTGCAACGTGGGCGAATTTGAAGACATCCGTTACGAGAAGGCCGATGGCATGGCCAAGATCACGATCAACCGCCCAGAGGTACGAAACGCCTTCCGGCCGCAAACGATAGTCGAGCTGCAGCGCGCATTCTCGATCGTGCGCGATGATCCGGAGGTCGGCGTGGCGATCCTGACCGGGGAAGGTCCACACGCCTTCTGCTCGGGCGGCGACCAACGGATTCGCGGCGACGCCGGCTACGTCGACGGCCAGGGTATTCCCAGGCTGAACGTGCTCGACCTTCAACGACAGATCCGCACACTGCCCAAGCCGGTGATCGCCATGGTCGCTGGATACGCAATCGGCGGCGGACACGTTCTCCACCTGGTCTGCGACCTGACCATCGCTGCCGATAACGCCCGCTTCGGCCAGACCGGCCCAAAGGTCGGCAGCTTCGACGGTGGCTATGGCGCGGGATATCTGGCGCGCATCATCGGTCAGAAAAAAGCCCGCGAGGTCTGGTTCCTCTGCAGGCAGTACAGCGCCGAGCAAGCACTGGACATGGGCCTGGTCAACACGGTCGTGCCCCTCGAGAGACTCGAGCAGGAAACGGTCCAATGGTGCCACGAAATTCTGCGACACAGCCCACTGGCGCTGCGCTGCCTGAAGTCTGCGCTCAACGCCGACTGCGACGGCCAGGCTGGTCTGCAGGAGCTCGCCGGCAACGCCACCCTGCTGTTCTACATGACCGAAGAAGCCCAGGAGGGAAGAAACGCCTTCCTCGAAAAACGACGCCCCGACTTCGCCAGCCGAGCACGACTCC
>CAZANL010000472.1:0-4437 GCA_964486115.1 uncultured Planctomycetota bacterium | reverse complement strand
ATCATCGAGGCCAGGCTGAGCAAGGCGACACAGGCCCAGAACAGCTGTGGCTGGTCGCGGTGCAGGTCTGGCACGAGCCAGATCGACGCGGCCACGGCCAGCGCCAGACCACCGATCATCATCAGCGGTCGGACCCATCGCCGGAGTTTGCGCAGGATCCGATAGGTGTAGCTCGAGTGGATTGTCTTCAACTGGTCCTGGAGTTGACCGACGTGTCGCCGGTGATGCTCCAGGTCTCCGGTCAGGCGGCGCAGCACCTCGTCCGAGTGGGCCACCCGTCCGTGTGCGTCTTCCCCTTCCTGTTGCGCGGTTCGCAGCGCGATTCGCGCGTGATCAAGTTCGTCGTGGGCTCGGCCTTGTTCCACACTGGATGCTTCGAGTTCAGCCGTCCGTTCCTCCAGCTGTGTTTCCAGGCGTGAGCAGTCGGCCGAGAGTGTCTGCTCGAGTGCCTCATACTCGTTGTTTCTGCGCTCCAGATCGCGCTGTGTGGCGGCGTGGGCTTCGCTGACCTGGCCCAGTTGTTTCCAGACGGTGGACAGTTCCTCCCGGTCACCGCGTCGCAGCAGAAAACTCTTCTGCTTGCCACTGCGATGGAACGGTTTGTCGCAGAAGCGAGCCAGCGGCTCCACGGCCCGGTCCCAGGTGTACTTCTCCAGGGCCAGGGTGCGAGCCGCTTGCGAGGCGGCTCTCACCTGCTCGGGCTGCTCGACGAGCTGGCGGATCAGCGCCTTGATCGCCCCGGTGTCCGCCGGGTCGACGGCCCAGCCGGCACCGCGCTGGATCAAGTCCAGCACCTGAGGGCTCTGGGGGCTGACGATGGGGGGTAGGCCGCACCACAGATAGTTGACCTCTCGTATCGGGAAGGCGTTCTCTCGTTCAAGATTGGGCTGCAGCAAGTTCAGGCCGGCCCAGTGGGTGGCCAGCCGCTGGCAGAGCTGGTCCCAGGGCAGCGGTTCCAGATAGGTCACGCGCTGGCTTTCCGGGAGCTGGGCTCGAGGGTCGAAATATCGACCTTCGCCATAGATGTCGGTCGGCAGCTTGCCGCCGATGATCTCCAGTCGCCCCATGCCCAGCTCGTCGAGGGCCTCGACGACCGCGCGCAGAGCTGGCGCCGGGTTCTGCCAGGTGTGAAAGAAACCGCTGTAGACGAAGCTGGGCTCTGGCGAGAGCGCCCGGGCGGGGGGTGGGTTGGTCGGCAGGCCGAAGGGAACTACCGAGATCTGATCCTTGGTCAGGTCGACGCCGGCCAGGGCCAGCCATGAGAGGAAATAGGATTTCTGCCGGGCGTGGCTGGTCAGGAACATGTCGCCGTGAGACAGTGACTCCAGCTTGTCCAGCATCTCGCCCCAGCCGGGTTCTCCGCGGAACCGATCTTCCAGGTATACCGGACCGGGCAGATCGATCACCACCGGTATGTCGCACGGTTCGTACCAGTGCAGCGCTCGGGGCTGCTCCAGCACGATAACGTCGGGAGAATGCTGGGCCACCAGCTCGTCCATCCGGCGTCCCTCGGTCGAGGCGGCCAGGATCTCGGGCGGCACGTTGGCCAACCCTTCCAGGTAGGGCCGGGGGATCGAAAAGGTCACCTGGAAACCGTGGGCTTCGAGTCCCTTGCCCAGACCCCAGGCTCTCATTCCGCCGCCGGAGGCCGGGCAGCCTTCCAGCGGAAGCATCTCGTGGGTGATGATGAGTATGTGTTTGGACATGATTGGTGGTCCGAAGTCATGTCACACTAGCTGGTTGCGAATTAGGCGTCAAGCCCGCCGTTGACGGCGTCCGCTCCTCCCGGTGGGCAGGATCGACCCTTTACGCGCTGATGGCTTTCCGCTCTTACGCTCTGATGGCTTCCGCTCTGCTGCAGCTCAGCCGGTTGGTCAGGCGATGTGGTCCTCACCGGTCTGGACGTCGCGCGGTGAGCTGCGGCTGATGTGAACGACCCGCGTCGCTGATCGGTAGGGCGAATTCTCGGGGTCTTACTTCCCGCCTGTTTGCTCAAGCGGGAGCGTTCCCCGCTTGAGAAACAGCAGGGCGAAGCAGGTGTCACGCAGGTAATTGGTCATCCAGGAACCATCGCTACGCTGATGGCTGATCAGGTAACCAGCCCCATCAAGGTACCAGTCGAGCCGGCCGAGGTGCTTGCGGTCGGCGAGCACACCGGCTCGCTCCAGTCCGTAGAGGTAGTACAGGTGCCAGGCTGTGCCCCGAAACGGATTCTGGCGGACGTCGTGAAACTTCTGCAGCCAGGCCCAGCCGTCTCGAATGCCCTCGTCGAGCTTGATGCGCAGCTTGCTGTCCAGGCGGCCGTGGACCAAGAGACGGTTGCGACAGATCGCCAGACTGCCGACGCCGGCGCAGGTCATGCTGCCGTACCCCGATCGGTAGTGTGCGGATGCCGAGCTGGGCCTGATCACGCTGTAGCTCCAGCCGCGAGCTTCGGCCGCTTCGCGCGAGACCTGGCCCTTCTTGCCCTGGCGCAGAAGGATCACCTTGGGCCCGTTGCGCGATTGATAGCGCAGCCAGTGCTTGGCGACCAGTTCCCACTCATGGGGGGGGATCTTGACGCCCGCGCGGTCCGCTGCCAGAAGCCCGAGCACCGCGTACTGGCCGTTGGAATTGTCCCAGGCGGCAGCCTTCGTCGAAGGGTAGCTCCAGCGCGGACGTGTCCCGAAGGGATTTCCACCGGTGCTCAACTCGACCGGCGACCTCTTGGCCCTGCCGAGTAGAAACGTCACGCCGGCGATGATCCGCTTGCGATCGGTCTTGGACACCCTATTTGGGATATCGTTCAATGACTTCTTCAACTCTGCCTGGGTCATGCGCTCCAGGGCTTCGCCTGCCGGAGCGTACTTGCCCAGCAGTGTCATCAGCATCACCGCGTCGTCGTAGGTCTTGCGATGCGGCTGCTTGCTCAGGTAGGCCAGCGCCTTGACGATCCGTGGGTCCTTGGCCGGGATGCCGCTGACCATCAACGTCAAGGTGATCAGTGCGGTCTGGCCCATCGGGTGTGTCTTGGTGTAGATCCCATCCCAGCTGCCATCCTTGAGCTGCTTGCTGAGCAGGTACTTCGCGCCCTTGTCGATCGCCGCGTTGATCAACTTCTGCATCCGATGCCCGTCCAGCTTGAGGACGTGTAGCAGCGAGAACTCGAACTTGTAGCGCAGGTGTAGTGGCTTGCCTTTATGAATCGCGTGGGTCGGGTCGGTCGTCGTTCGCCAGTGGACCTCTAGATAGCCTCCCAGGACGTGTCCCCGGCTCTCGTGATAATAAACGCGTCCTGAGAGCTGACCGTCGATCAGCCGGCCCGCGGCCTCCGGCCATTTCGCTCCAGCGAGTCTCGCGGAGAGGCGCAGCTCGAGTGCCGGCTGCCCGGCGAATTGTGCTTGATCGCTGCGGGTCCAGCTGCCCTTGACGCCGACCTTCAGCTCCTCGAACATCCGGCGAAACTTGTATGGGCGATCGCTGAGATTTCGACCTGGGATCCCGGTCGCGAGCCACATGGGCAGCTCCGAGAGTCTGCCGACGAACGGTCGGGCACGGACGCCGAGATCCCGGTAGGTGGCGCCCCAGTGGTGGTGTGGAAAGCCACGCCAGATCGAGCCGTCCTTGGTTGGCGGGCGCTTCTTGTCTTTTCCCAGCGGAGGAAGCTGATTGGTGATCTTGTACCAGAACAGCTCGTTGTGTTGGACGCGCCAGGCGATCTTGTCGGCCTGGGAGCTGGGGGCGCTAATCAACGTCACAATGCAGGCCATCCAGCCAAGATAGCGCATCCATGGACTCCAAGAAGCCAGTGGGTGAGTCGGGAGTGCAAAACCTCCGATATCGAAGTACAGGGGCACGATATCAAAAAGTGGCTCAGCATTCCACACCGGAGGGCGTGGAGACTTCAGGCTTGGTGAGGGGTCGTTTAGCGAACGTTGCTGCGGGAGGATCAGCTCACTTGAGCTGGGACCGGGCCGAACGGATGGACCTGGCGAGCTTCTGCTCCATCGCCGTTCCGCGCACATCGGGTAGTGCTCGCTCCCAATCCTTGATCGCCAGGCGAATTGGATTGACTGAGAAGTGCAAGCTCCCCCGATTGATGACGGCTCGGGTGAAGTGAGGGTCGATCCGAATCGCGGTGTCGTAATCGGCCAGCGCCCTGGTTGGGCGGCGGTTCGCCATGTGCAGGTTCCCTCGGTTGAAGTAGGTCGGGGCGTGTCGCGGGTCGAATCGTAGAGCGGCGTTGTAGTCGTCCAGTGCCTTGTCCACGCGTTTGAGCTTGTGCTGCAAGCTGCCCCGGAGGGTGTAGAACGAGGCATGGCGCGGCTTGATCCGAATGGCGGCATCGAAGTCGGCCAGCGCCTGGGCATACCGCCCCTGCTGAACGTTGAGCTGCCCGCGATTGCTGTAGGCCAGCGCGGACTCTGGGTCGAGCTCGATGGCGGTGTCGAAGTCGGT
>CAZANL010000471.1:3214-4439 GCA_964486115.1 uncultured Planctomycetota bacterium | reverse complement strand
CTCCCTGCCCGCTGTCGCGGGACGGGTCGGCCTGAACCAGACCGCTAGGGGTGATCAGCAGCTGGATGATACCCGGCTGCTGAATGCTCTGCGAAAGGCGGTTTCACGCCACCCCGCCGGTAGCCGAGTGCTTCCGCCCTCCTCGCAGCGAGAGCTGCTTCGGCGTCTTGCGGGCTCGACCAGGCAGCCAGGGTTGCCTGGAAACGCCGGCCAGCGGTCAGACTACTCAGCACGACGAGGCCAGAAGTGACAGAGCCATTGGGGCGTCGCGGATAGGGGTTCAGCGTTGCCGAACCTGCCAGGTCCGCAATTCTGCGAGTCTTTTCTGGGCCGTTAGACTCGTCTGCTGGTCTGAGCAGGCCTTGGCCTGTTCGTAGCGCCGGATCGCGGCTTCCAGCTTGGGGCGGGCGCTCTCCGGCTGTCCCTTGCGGAGCAGTAAAGCAGCCTCGTTCGAGAAAGCGTGGCCCAGTCCGAGCAGAGCTGTCGGGTTGTTGGGCTGCACGCCGAGCATTTTCAGGTAGCTCTCGCGTGCCCTGGTGAAGTGGGGGCCTGGGTCTTCGTTTGCATCGGCCGCGAATCCGGCCAGCAAGAAGGAGGCCAGGCCCAGTTTGTGCCAGCTATCCAGGTAGCGGGGATTTATCTGCACGCTGCGCTGCATCTCTCTCGCCGCCGAACGGGTCGCCACCACGGCCTGCTCTTTCTGTGCATTCTTGTCCCACCACTCCCCGCGCAGCAGCTGGCAGGTGCCCCGTATATTGTGGGCCTCGGCATTGGGTTTGCGTCGCAGTGCCTGGCTGATGTCCTTTTCGGCCAGGTTCAGCAGCCGCAGTGGGTCCTGTCCCGCTTCGATTTGCAACCGCGCCATTGCGCCGTGTGCTTTGGCTCGTTGAACAAGTGCCTCTGTGCTAGACGGTTGGAGCCGGATCGCTTGGGTGGCGAGGCGGACCGCGGCCAGGTAGTCTGGCTGGGGTCTGCCCCCCGGAGAATTGCCATACTGGCCGCGGTCGACCAGAGTTCTCGCCAGCTCGTTCAGCAGCTGGGGCTCTTTGGGAGCCCGCCGAAGAGCCTGCTGGTACCCCTCGATGGCGGCCTTGGACGCGGCAGCGCCCTGGCCGGGCGGGTAGGCTCGGGCCAAGGCAGCCTGACAATAGCCCAGCGCGTGCCAGGTAATGCTCCATCCCGGGCGGCGCGTGTTGGCAACGGCGAGATCGGCGATGGCGCCGCG
>CAZANL010000471.1:0-3204 GCA_964486115.1 uncultured Planctomycetota bacterium | reverse complement strand
GATGGCGCGTTTCAGATCGGGTGTGGCGTTGCGGCCACGCTGACTCTGGAACTCGGCGCGTCGCAGGTAGGCTTCGGCCCGCCACATGTATGTTTCTGCGTGACCGGTGTTATGGCCGACCAGCGCGACTGCGTCGTTCAGTTCGGCGATCCCCCGTTCGAAGGCCGCCAACGGGTCACGTCCGACACGTGTCTGGTGATGGGCGATGCCGATGTGTGTGCGGCCACGGAGCGCCTGGGTCAGCCCTCGCGCTCTATCGGGCTCTAGCGTTCGTGCCCGATCGTAGGCGGCAAGGGCCAGCTGGTACTGTTGTGAGGGATCCAGGCCCAAGCGCTGCTGCGCTGCGCCCCAGTTGTAGTGAGTGCGACCCACCTCTCGGGCGCAGTCTGCGCTCCGCGGGAACAGACGGGACAGCTGCTCGGCGCTGGCCAGCGCACCGCCGAAGGTCTTGTCGATCGGCTGGTGCTGGAACACGAGTTGCGTGCCCAACCGGAGATGGGCCTGCAAGCGGATGGCGAGCAGGCGGTCCCACCGTTTTCGCAGGCTCAGCCCGCGGTCGCAGTGCTGGATTGCGGCCTGCAGATGCTGTCTCGCTCGGGTCAGAGGCTGAGAGGGCAGGCGGGCCCAGTCCAGCTCGAGCCGGGCCCGCTGCTCGATTAGCGGAAGGTACCCCTTGTCGTGATCCTGGCCGGCGACACAGTGGCGGAGCGCTATGGGAAACAGGTCCTGGCGCCGTGAGAGGATCGCCAGCGCGTGCTGGGCCTCGACCAGGCCGGGCTGGCTGAGCAGCGCCTGCTCCAGAAGTGGCCTGGCCTGAACGGGCTTGCCGTCGGTCCAGACCGACAGTCCGCGGCTGCAGGCCTGCAGCCCCGGCGGCAGCTGCGCTGCCTGTGGAGCGAGCCTGGTCGCGTCCCGCCGTACCTGGTCGCGAATTTGCTGGGCTGCTGAGTCGCTTCGGGTCAGGAGTTCCGGACTCAGCAGCTTCCCGTAGGAAACAAAAGAGCTGGGCATCAGCGTGCTAGAGGGGTCCAGACGCCGCAGTTCGTCGTCGAGCAGTTGCTCGACTCGCCGCTGGTAGCGAAACGAGCCGAGGAGGATCCGCTCATAGAGTGCCGCCGCATGGTTTGGGGAGATCTTCAGGGCCTGGTCGATCGCCCGGCGGGCCTCCTCCTCCTGCATCAAGGCGCGGTAGATTTTACCTCGCAGAAGATGTAGCGCGGTCTTCTCGGGCCAGCGACCGAGGCTGCGCCAGCCGGTCTGCTCGGCTTGCTGGCCCCGCAGCTCCATTTGTTTTAGCTCGCCGCGGCGCCGGAGTTCGAGGATCTGCGTCAGCGAGCGCTTGAGCGTGGCGATGGCTGCGGGGTAGGTCTGGTCCGGAGCAGGGGGTGGTGGTTTGGAGAACCACCCCCGCCGCCAGCCGAAAGCCAGCACGGCGAGTAGCAGGATCGGAGCAACGATGGCGACCCGGCGGATCCAGGGTGAGCGCGCCCTGAATGAACTCGGGAGTTTGGCGTTGATCGGTTTGTTGCTGAGGTGGTTTGACAGATCTTCGGCGAGGGCGACTGCGGTCGGGTAGCGCGACTCTTGATCCTTGTGCATCGCGGTCAGGCAGATTGCGTCCAGTGTCACCTCGAGCCCCGGCATCAGCTCGCTGGGTCTGGGTGGCTGTCCCCGGAGGATCTGGAGGAACACCGCGTGTGTGGTGTCCCCCGTGAACGGCAGCCGATCGGTGAGTGCCAGGTAGAGCAGCACTCCCAGAGCGTAGACGTCGGTCCGAGCATCGTAATCATGGCGTCGTCCCTCGATCTGCTCCGGGGACATGTACATCGGGGTACCGAGAACGGTGCCGCTGCGAGTCAGCTGGGCGCTCTCCTCCAGTTTGCGGGCCAGGCCGAAGTCCGTGACGCGCGGCTGTTTGGTCTCGTCGAGCAGGACGTTGCTCGGTTTGAGGTCGCGGTGCAAGATGCCTTTCTGGTGTGCGTAATCGACGATCCGGGCGATCTGCTCGATCTTTTCGATCCGCTCGCCCCGGGAGAACGTCGGTAGCGCGGCTTGCAGGGTTTGACCGGCGACATAGTCCATTGCGATGAAGTGCTGTCCGTCTTGGCTGCCAGTTTCTTGAATCGCAACGATCCCCGGGTGTGTCAGCTGGGCTGCTAGCTTGGCTTCGCGTGTCAGGCGAGCGATGTGTTCGAGCGAGGTGCCGGGCTGGAGCACCTTCAGCGCGACCAGCCGTTGCAGCAGGCAGTGATTTGCCAGGTAGACGACCCCCATCCCACCTCTGGCGATTTCGTTGATCACCACATAGGGGCCGAGTCTGCTACCGGGGACCATCCCTGACGGGATTTCGTGGCCGACCAGACCGAGCAGCTCCTCGAGTGTGTCGTCGTCTGGCGTGGGGACCTGCATCAGATTGACGGGCCGTCTGGTCCGAACAATTCTTCGATCTCGAGTCGGAATCCTTCCTCGTCGCTGACCGATTCCCGCACCAGTTCGAAGACCACGCGGCGGAATCGTCGTCGAGCATCTGCCAGATAGTTGTTCACGTCGACAGGAGTGACACCGCATCGTTCGGCAACCTCCGCATGGGTCCTGCCGAGATCCCGTTCGAAGTAGTAGGCCCGGAAGACCTTGTAGTGCAGTGGTTTGTCAGCTTGCAGGTAGACCTCCTGCAGCCGGGCTAGCGCGCGGTGGATCAGGGTGCGTCGCCACTCCTGGTCGAGTGTCTGTTCGGGGTCTTTGTCGGTGCTCGGGGCGTGCGGTCCGCTTCCTGCAACTGCTGGAGGCTGACGACCTGTTTTCCGCCGCCACGCTTGAGTGCACGGCCGTGCCAGTAATCGTTGGTCAGATAGTTCTTCAGCGTTGCCTTGAGGAAGGCCCGAAAGCGCCCCCGCGAGCGGGCCACCTGGGTCAGTGTCTGGGCTTCCAGCAAGTGGGCAAAGAACTGCTGGGCCAGGTCTTTGCTGTCCTCGTTGGTGTGACCCCATTGCAGCCGAATGTAGTAGTAGACCGGTTTCCAGTATTGTTCGATCAGCTGAGTGATCGCCTCCTGCCGGTCTATTTCGTTACCCTTCTGGTAGGCCAGGATCATCGACCACGCGGTGGTGTGAAACCCCTCGCGTGGACCGCCGATTGAAGTGTCGCCGTGCGCCATATGTGGCTCGATGGTCGCCAATTTATTGGGTCAGGTCCAGCAAAAATCCG
>CAZANL010000470.1:0-4441 GCA_964486115.1 uncultured Planctomycetota bacterium | reverse complement strand
TCGACCTGGCCGACAGACCGGCCTCGACCTAGTCCGGATAGCGATCCTCGTCCCGCATTGGCGGCATGTGCTCGGTAATGCCGAAGGCGGACAGGCCCCGCTCGACCGCGGCCTGGACGATCGCCTCGAGGGTGCCACTGGCGTGCTGACAGAACTGGCCGCTGTGGCCACCGTGATAACTCAGCCGCCAGGGGCTGGCCTCCGTCACGGAACTCACGCGAGGGCGGCTCCCAGCGCAGGTCGGCGGCGGATGAGCGGTCGGACGCTCGGCTCTGGACTTCGGTTCACGCGTGTGCATTCCGCCTGGGACCGACCGAGCCGCGCATTCGGTGGCTGGACCTCCATCGAGCTGCCCACCCGGCCAAGGGACTGATCGCACGGTCCCGACAGGATGCTAACCCGCGTTGAAGCGCTGAGGAATCCAGCTCCAGCCGGGCGTCGCTTCGTCCAGCTTGCGGGAGCTGCCGACCTCGACCTCCATCAGCTCGGCAACCGCCGTCTCGATCCGCGCTGCGGTCAGGATCGTGGCCTGTTCGAGCGTCGCGGACTGAGCAACCGCCGGCACGTTGTACATGCCGATGATCCGGGTCGGGAGTCCTGGGTTCTCCTCCACCATGGAGCCCTGCAGTTCCCGTCCGAACCCCCCGAAGGTGCGGTCCTCGGCGGCCACCATCAACCGGCCGGTCCGGCCGACGCTCGAGCGAATCAACTCCATGTCGGGCGGCACCAGCGTGCGCAGGTCGATCACTTCCGCTTCGATGCCCTGCTCGGCCAGCGTGCGCGCCGCATCGAGACTTGTCCAGACGGCTCGCCCCCATGAGACGATGGTCACATCGGAGCCTTCCCGGCGGATAATGCCCTTGCCGATCGGCACCGAGATGTCGGCCACCTCGGGAATCGCCCCACGTAGTAGAGCTTGCTTGAGTTCGCGAATCTGGTCCTTCTCGGTCACCTCGCCCGGAAAGGCTGGACCCAAGGTCTGGCGATACATCCACTTGGGCTCGAGAAACAGCACCGGGCCCCGGTATGCGGCGCAGGTGCGCAGCAGCCCGTAGGCATCCCAGCTGGTGCTCGGCATGACGATCACCAGGCCGGGGATCGGCGTGAACCACCCGTCGACCGACATGCTGTGGTAGATCGCGCCGCCGCCGAACGGGTCGGTCGGCATCCGGCAGATGACGTGACTGGCCACCTGCCCACCCGAGCTCCAGAAGAAGTTCCCCAGATAGACGAACCAGTGATACGCATTGAGGCTGTAGTCGCTGAACTGTATCTCGGCCAGGACCATCACCTCCGGGTGCATCGCGGCGCCGGCAGCCGTCCCGACGATCATCGGCTCGTTGATCGGCGCGTCCAGCACCCGGTCGGGGAACAACTTCTTCATGCCGGCGGTGGCCTGGAACACCCCGCCCAGCTGCCCGCAGTCCTGCCCCCAGGCCATCGCGCAGGGGTTGTCTTCGAAGATCCTCTTCTGGGCCGCGCGCAAGGCTGCGGCGTAGGTGATGTTGGTCGTTCCAGCTCCCGGCGCAGACTCCTCGACGGCCGGGAACTGGTTGTAGATGAAATCCCAGATCGAGTCGGGGTCCGGCTCGGGCTCCCTGGAGACACTGGCGATGATGTCGCGCACCGCCTGATCCTCCGCGGTCATCACCTCGCCCAGATCGTGGTGCGCGTAGTAGTCTGCTCCCTCGCCCTCGATCCGCTTGCAGATCTGGCCGGCGGACAGAACTCCCTCCGCCACCAGCCGCCCTCCGAAATCGAGAATCGGGTCGACCTGGTCCAGCGCGAACTTGTAGTTGCCCGCCGAGGAGTGGCCGTTGAGCCGAGGCATCTCGACCACGTGAATCATCGCGGCCCGCTGGGTTTCCCGCACGGTTCGGGCAGCCTCGCTGTGCACCTTGAAGCAGTCGTCCCAGTCCGTCCCGTTGCAGCGGTAGTACCCCACGCCGAAGCTCTTGCAGTAGGCCTCGTAGTCCTTGATTCCGCGACCGTCGCAGGGCTTGGTGGAGATCGCCAGCTCGTTGTCGGTGAGGATGAAAAGCACCGGCAGGCCCCAGATCGAGACGGCGTGCATCGCGTCGTGCAGGTCGCCCTCCGCCGAGGTCCCATCGCCGAGCACGGCAACGACCACCGCATCGTCGATGCCCTTGACCTGAAATCCCTTGGCGTAGCCGGCGGCCTTGTCCAGCTGCATGCCCACCGGGCTCTGGATCGGCAGGATGCCGTAGTCGATGTTGCACAGATGGTAGACCATCTGCCGTCCCCCGCCCGACATCGTGTCGGTTGCCTTGGAGAGCTGCTGGCGCATCACGTCCAGGGTGAAGTTCTCGTACCCCTGGAGCGCGCACCACATGTGGCACATCGTGCCGGAGCGATAATGCGCCACGACCCCGAACTTCTTGGGATCCAGCACCTTGTGGAAGGCCAGCGCGGCAGCGGTGCCGTGGATCTCCTCCCCAGGGCCCCAGATGGCGAACTTGATCTTGCCCTGGCTGATCAGCTGGACGATCCGCTCGTCCGTCGCCCGATTGCGAACCGAAACGCGGTAGGCCAGCGCCAACTCCTCGCGAGTCGGGGCCTCCACATCCTTCTGCAACGCGTCCTTACCCATGCACGCTTCTCCTTGGTGGGTTTGAACCGCCTATCTTACCATATGATCCAGCAGAGCCAATTCCGCGGCTTGACAGAGCAATCCCACCCACATACAAGGCCAGTTCGTGATTTCGCTCTACAAGATCCTGGCCACTGTCACCTTCCTCCTGATGGTAACCGGTTTTTTGATGCGCCACGGAAACCCAAAACGGCATGCGGCACTGATGGGATCGGCCATTCTAGGCGATTACGCCATCGTCCTGATCCTCGAGGTTCAGCGCCAGGCGGTCGCAACAGCTGTCTCGGGAGCTCTGGGGTGGCCTCAGCTGACCCACATCGGCTTCTCCACCCTCGCCGCCCTGCTCTATCTTCCGGTCGGAATCATCGGCATTCGCAAGCTGGTCGGCAAGGCCGGGCCGCGGGAGTCCGCCCTTCATCTGAAGCTCGGTCTGCTGGCTCTCGCCAGTCGATCCGTCGGATTCGCCTTCATGTGGACGGTTGCGTCCGGATGAGCGGAAAGGACACGGTCAAGCAGCTGGCCTGGGGGCTCCGCCAGCTGTCCCCCGACTCCTCCGCCGACGCCTTGCGAGAGATCTCGCTGGCGGTGCTCGACCTGCGCTGCCGCATCGCGCAGATCGACACGCCCGCGGAGCCCGGTCTCTACATGACCCTGCACATCTGGAACCGGATCTACGCCCTCCCGCTGTCGCAGATCATCGAGGTGCTGCGCTACGAAGAGCGCACCCGGCTGCCGCGCTCGACCCGATTGGTCGACCCCCGTGCCCAGCTGGGGCTACAGCCGACGAGCGGAGCCCACGCCATCCTCCATCTGGAAGGCGACAAGGCGCTGGTCGTCGACCGCGTGGGCCCGATTCTCGCTCACGATCGGCTGGACCGGCAGGTCCAGCTGCTGAGCCTCGAACGCCTCTAGCCCTGGCGCTTGCGGTACAGCGCGCGGACCAGCGGACCGGTCAGCGGGCGCCGTCGGTCGGCAGCCGTAGGACGGTATCCTCGCTCGAAGGCCTGCTTGAGCTGCTCCACTCCGCGGATCGGCTGACGGTCCTCGATCAGCGCCTCTCCCAGTCTGAAGTGCACCGTCGGTTGATCCGGCTCTTGTGCCAGCAGCGCCTCGTAGCGCACGATCGCCTCGCTGAACCGTCGCTGCAGGAAGGCCAGCCGGGCCAGGTTCCGGGATGCCGGCTGGTAGGATGGCGACTGGGCCTCGATGCGCTGCCAGAGCGATCGCGACTCGTCCAGTCGACCCAGATCGAGCAGGGCCAGTGCCTGGTTGTTGAGGCCCCCCAGCGAGTGAGGATTGGTCTCCAGAAAGCGTTCCAGCGCCTCCCGAGCTGCCTCCGGCTCTCCGACCCGGCGATACAGCCGACCCATCAGATACAGCGACGGCGGGTGCTTCGGATAGCTCTCCAGCCCCTGGGACGCCAGCGCGATCGCCTCCCGTGCATCCGTCGTCCGGCGTGCCTTCTCGTACCGCCAGTCCGCCGTCATCAGCCGCCCCCAGGGCAGGACGGCAAAGACTGCCACCGCCAGCCCACCGACCACACGCTGCCCCCACGGGCCACGCTGGGGCGCTCCCGACGCACTGAGCGTCAGCAAGGCCGCAGCGAGAGCGGGCAGCTGACTGACCCCCGGGGAAAACAACAGCGCGGAGACGCTGCCGTGGACAGTCGCCGCGACCAGCATCCCCAGACCGGCGCCAACCGGCGCCGGTTCCTCATGCTCCCGAAAGGCGCCGCTTGCCAGCCAGAGCCACCACGCCAGGCACACTGCGAGGATCACCCAGCCCAGCTCGACCGCCACCTGCAACGGATCGCAGTGGGGAGTCGCCGGC
>CAZANL010000469.1:0-4444 GCA_964486115.1 uncultured Planctomycetota bacterium | reverse complement strand
AGGAAGGGGTAGACGAAACCTATCACAAGCAGCGCAAGGGCCACGGCCAAGGCGAAGTAGAGCAGCAGATGGCCGCTCACCAACAATCCGGTGGTCAGGCTCATCACGAGAAAGGCGACAACCCGCCCCTCACGTGTAAAGACGGGAAGACGGGAAGCCGTCCGCCATAACCGCGCGCCAAAGGCCGTGCGGAAGTTTCTCTCGGACCCTGACATCAGGCAACCCGGCGCGGAGCGTTCAACAGCCCCCCGATCCGGCCATGCCGCAGACAGGAATAGCCGCGGCCACTCCGACGGCCCAATCCTCTCGCACCGGCGGGTATCTTAAGCGGCCGGCCCTGAGCAGTCTCCCACCAAGGGATGGCGCCCTGGAGTTCTGACCAAAACCCGATGACGCACTTATTTGAAGCTAAAGCTGACGCGAGACTTGCCGGCACGAAAGGAGCCGAAGAATGAGTGACCGACAAAGGAGTTGAAGCCTTGGCTGGCCTCTAGTCCACCCTGCGCGAAGAAGGCGTCTCCAGGTTTGTTGATCGTGTAGAACAGGTGCAGCCCCCCGTACTCCCCCCGCCCGCTGTAAGCGGAGTAGCTGCTACCCAAAGAACTGCCTGAGTAGGCGCCGTTGACGTAAATTCCCGAAGCTGGGTATCCTCCCCCCATTCCGTCATACGAATAAGGCCCATAGTACACAGGCCCGTAGACATAGTTGCCGGTGGTTGCGTCATACTGGCCGCCATAGTGAATCCGAGCGCCCGCACTGCCGTAGTTGAAAGGGTTGGTGACAAAGTACTTGTCGAGGAAGCGCTTGGAGGGGCGCAAGGACCGTGAGAGCAGCACACCCTGACCCCCTTGCCCCCCATTGTTGCCGGGCCCCTTCCCCTGTTTGGCCGGGTTGGCACCGACGGGGGTGGCCTGCTTACCCTGCCCCCCTTGGGGTTTGCCTGCAGCCTGCTGGCGCTGCGCCAATTTCTTCTGGAGCGCTTCGGCCTGCAGGATCGCGGCCACCGTTTCCGGGGGCATCCAGCTGCCCCGAAACCGGATGTCGCCTTTCCACTCATGCCACTCGTCGTCGGTCATCCAGCGATTGCCGACCGAGCGGTAGCCCAGCCGCTTACGCGCCTCAGAGTGGTTGGGATCGATGGCCAGGACCTCCCGCAGATGCTTGCGGACCTGCCGGTGCAGTCCAGCCGACTCACACCAGAGGGCGAGTTGATAGCGACCATCGGCTGTCCGGGCAGCCTGGACCAACTCGTCCTGGTAGAGGTCGAGAATAGACTTCTTGCGGACGACCCGGAGGATCTCCGACTTGAGCACCGTCACCGCTCCCAACGGCACATGGATCCGGATCCGGTCTCCCAGATCCTCTCCCTTGCCCTCGATCTTGCCGCCGTCCTTGAGATAATAGACGTCGGCTCGTACAGAGGCTGCCCCCCCAAGCATGACCAGAAGGGTCGCCAAAATGGCTGGAACTGTCCGCATGTGTCACCTCATGAGATGAGGCAGTGGCGACTTTACTATAAGGTCGTGGGGGGGGATCGGTCAAGGCTCACACCCCGTTTCCTTGACCCTTGACAAAATCGGGCAAGTTCGCTATATAAGTCTCGTACTTTGTCTAGATGTAAGGCCTTACGTACTGGTGGGTTCGGTCTCGTGCCGCAACTGCAAAAATTCATAGGTTTCTTGATACTTCTCGTCACTGTTGGCGGTCCGTCAGCAACAGCAGACACGTCGACCGCTTTCATCAAGAAGAAGCGATTCAAAATAAAGTTCGACGCGAGGGATGCCGGCCAAGCACCCAAGCAGAAAGGGTCCGGTGTGACCCGCGCCGAACTCTGGCTGTCGACCGACGGCGGTAAGACCTACCGCATGGTGCGAGTCATGGACAAGGTCCAGATGCGCCTCAGAGCCCAGCCGGGCACAAAGCTGTTCTTCCCCTTCGAGGCCAAGTACGGCGATGGGAACTACTGGTTCATCATTCGCACTGTGGACCAGGCCGGCAATTGGTCCAGCCCAGCGCCGAGCAAGGGGACCCAACCGCGTATCAAGGTCACCCTGGACAGCACACCGCCTCGACTCGAAGTGCTGCGCCCGGCCGATCGCACGACGGTGATCGGCGGCAAGAACCTCTACGTCCACTGGCGAATGCGAGACGCACACCCTCGCGCCACGCCGGTGATGATCGAATACCGACTCACCAAGGTGGCGAACTGGAAGGTTCTCGGACAGCAGTTGCCAGACGAGGGGCGCATTCCACTGCCCCTGCCCTTCGTCCGTCATCCCGATGCCAGCATCCGGGTGACGGCCATTGACAGGCTGAACAACAAGACGGTCATCATGAGGCGATTCGGGATCCAGACGGTCCCGGACGGCGAACAGCTGCAGCCGAAGAAGAAGGTCCCGTCGACAAGAAAGGTGATGAAGCGCCGAAAGCCCCAGGGCGTGACCGACCCCGGCCCCCGGATTCTGCAGCTCTGCGCCCGGGCGCGTAGCCAACTCGAAGAGGCGCGTTACGAGGTCGCCCTCTCGACCTACAAGAAGGCGCTCGCCCTACAGCCACGTTACGTTACCGCAGTCTTTGACGCAGGGATCTGCCACTTCTACCTGAAGCGGTACGACCAGGCCTGGAAGCAGTTCGAGCTGGCCATCTCCATGGACCCGGACAATCCGGGGCTCTACCTGCGCCGTGGACACGCATACTTCCAGCGCGGCCAGTTCGCGGGGGCGCTGAACGATCTTCACAAGTCGATATCGCTGTCCGGAGACGACCACAACCTGGAGATGCAGGCCCAGGACCTGGTCGCCGAGATCTATCGAACCCGCAAGGCGTTCGAGGAGGCAATCAAGGCCTGGCAGCGGATCACGATGCTAGGCGACAACAACCACGCGCTGGTCAGATCCGCCCGAGCGAACATTCAACGATACAGGAACCGGGTCCAGAAGAAATGACCGACGACGACTCGGACAGCGCTCTGATGGCATCCAACCCACCGGGGACCGAAGTCCCCGGTGCTGGCCGGCGGACCACGTCGCGGAGCAAGAAGAGTAAGTCGACCAAGACAACCACGGAAGGTGGTGAGGGCGAAAAACGGCAACGCAAGAAGACGTTCAAGGACCTCACCCCCGAGCAGCAAGATTATGTGCGGCAAAAACGTCGCGAAAGAAAAAAGGCCGAACTCGAAGCTCATGAGTCCGCTGACGATGAGGACCAAGACACTTCAGACAAGAGAAAGACCACTCACAAGAAGCGCAAGACGGGCAGCGAAGATGCCGGCGATGACCAGCTCAGAACCACCAACAAGAAGAAGCGCAAGAAGCGACGAACAGCCCAGGTGGCGGGTGAGCTAGAGCAGGTAGACCTGGATGAGCGGCCGAATACCGACATGGTCAAGGCCTCCACCGGTCGGTCTCGCCAGCCTGGCGAGGAGGAAGATGCGCTGGCCAACCTGGAAGACGACGACGACTTGATGGCCTCCCCTTTCTCACTCCCGGCAGCCGTCGAGCTACCGGCCGATTTGGATGACGACGACGATGCGGAACTGTCATCCTCCGAGCAAGAGATCGACGAGCAGCCACTCGATCAGGGCGACTCTCAGAGCGGACGGGACGCCAAACCCAGGGGGCGTGCCAGAAAGTCAACGGGCTCACTGCGATCGGTCTCCTCTAAAAGGACGGGAAGAATGAAGGGAAACCTCAACCCGGAAGAGGAAGAGAAAAAAGCACACCCGATGTTCATCGCGACGATCGTCGGCATCCCAGCAATCCTGGTAGTCATCATGGGCTGGTACAAGTTCGGCAGCAGCGAGGGCCAGCAGTCCGGGGGCGTCGACAGGCCAAACATCGAGCGCAAGGTCGAGCGGACTGGCTCAAAAGTCGAGTGGGAGAAAGCACAGGACAAGGCGCTAGACGCGCGCGATCAATACCAAAACACCATGAAAAAGGCCATCGCTGCCGAGGATGATGACGGCCAGATCAAGGATAAGGATCCGATCATCGCCGGCTACCAGAAGGCGATGGGGATGATCGACGAATCGCTGAGCTATTGCGAGAAGATGCTCGAAGCCTACAAGAAAGAGCAGCGGCGAAAAGACCCCAAGATCAGCGAGCAGGCGCTCGAGAGAAAGCTGAAAAACTCCAAGTACGGCGCCAAGAGAGAGGACTGGAAGAACATCAAGAAGGACATCGTGTATCGCCTGCGGCTGCTGCGCGGACACAAGGGCTCGAGCGGCGGCAGTCGAGGAGACTGATGCGACCCTGTTTGCTGGGCATTTTGCTGATCTCGTTGATCGGCTGCCCTTCGCCACCCGTCAAGAACGGTGGCCTCACGCAGACCGGGGACAGCACACAGAAGAAAAAAAATCTGCCGTCCCAGTCCCCCAAGGCCCCCCCCCCCCCCCCCGTGCCCCCCCGGGGGAAAGGGGGGCCCCAGCCCCCCCCACCCCCCGGAA
>CAZANL010000468.1:0-4460 GCA_964486115.1 uncultured Planctomycetota bacterium | reverse complement strand
ATCTAGGACGTGGCGGTGCCGCTGTAGCGGATCGACGAGGACTTGGCAAAGCCGAGGATCTCCGGGCTCACCAGTCGACGATACCAGTCGAACGAGAGCGAGATGACTTCGGTGTGCAGACCGGATTCGAACGAGATGTGCTCGTCCTCGGCCAGGCTCTCGCTGACGAAGACCGGCATGCCCCACAGCTGGCCGAACGGGGGCATGGCACCCAGCTCACATGCGGGAAACCGATCGGCGAACTCTTCCTCCGTGGCCAGCTCGATCGTCTCGACGTTCGCGCCCCAGGCCAGGGCCCGCAAGCTGACCCGCTCCGACGCCGGAACGACCGCCATCGCCAGCTCACCATCCAGCTTGACGATCACGGTCTTGGCCAGGTCCTTGCCAGGAATGTGAGCCGCCGCGGCGACTTCCTGAGCGGTGTAGGCCGCCGAGTGCGACAGCACCACATAGGGCACCCGCTCGTCATCGAGATACTGCTTGAGTCTTGTAACCGGCATCGCACCCCCCCGTAGCTGATGAGCCCCCAGTCATGCCCAACCGACCGCTTCATCATACCAAATACGGCAGGTCAAATCCGGCGCGGATCAGCACCACCGGACCGACCGAGCGGGGTTTGGTGCGCAACGAGTCAGCGCGTGGCGCTCCGAGCCAGACGCACCGCCCGGGCTGCGAGAAAACGCCGCCAACCCCACTCGTGACACCGACCGGGCCTGCGGCCGCACACCGGCATCGCGTCTCGGCCCATCCGTCGGACGGGCCATCCCTCACGACCCTGCTCGGACCTCCAGATAGCGTCGGCGAATCCCACCGAGGAAGTCATGGTAGCGCTCGTCGACGAAGTCCGGGAAGCTCCACTCCAGAGGCGACCAGCCTCCCTTGTGAAAACGCAGCACGATGTCGCCCCAGATCCCCTGACCCAGATAAACCTTCTGTCCCGCCGCCTTGCCGCTGGCCAGCAGCAGCTTGTGGTGGTCCAGGTACATCGGATCCAGATTGACCGTGCGGGGGCGCGGCTCGATCTGCGTGCAGATGGACTTGATCTCGGGCAATCGGTCGGGAGGGATCAGCTCTTCGAAGGACCAAAACAGCCGCATCAGGCCGGGGCCCATCTCCGGCTCGTAGTAGTCGGTGACGTCGAACGGCCAGCTCTGCGAGGTGCGCTCGACCGGACCCAGCCGGGCCTCCAGGGACTCGCGGGTGGCATCCAGATCGGCGCTCGGGGCATACAGACAGGCCACCAGCAAGCGCACGCTGTCCGGAGCGTCGGGGCTCATCAGCGCCATGGTACCAACTTCCAGGGTCGGGGGACGGTCACCCCGTCGGTTTCGGGCGCCGCGTCGTGAGGATCGAGAGCCTGCGGCAAGCGCTCTGCGATCACCCATCCGGTGCAGACTTCAGCTGACGCCGCCCCCACCACCGCCGCCTGCTTCGACCACGACAATATCTTCGGGAACATCGGGGTTTTCGTAGACCGAGCGAGTACCGACACCGGCGCGAGCGATGGCGTCGATCAACTCGACCTCGACAGGGGCCTTTACCGCCCACCTCGCCCCACCGCCGGCGATCGCGCACAGCTCCGCCTCGCTCAGTACGGCAAATTCCCTGGTTGCTCGGGGCTCACTCAGCGGGGTCGCTCCTGGGTGGCGTTTCAGCTCTGATCAATCTGGCTGCGCGGGTCACTCAAATGAACGCGGTTTTCGCCTGCGTCTTTCAACCTATTGACAACAACAGGATCTTCGGAGAGCCCGGGAACTCATGGAGAACCCGTCCGCAGGTCAGCACCCCCACCGCTTCCGGTCTAGACCGCCCAGACCGTCGTCGCCGACCCGGCCAGCCTCACCAAATTCGAGGGTGACGTCGGTCGGACGACCCGCACCTCGTCGCGTGCTTGTTCTGAGCAGTCTAGTTTGCGGCCCGCAGAACGTTGATCCCGCCCCGCTTCTCAGCGTATGATCCCTCTCGGCATGTCCCCAGACGCACACGAGGCCAAGACGATCCGCCAGCTGATCGACCAGGCGGGACTGACGCTGCAGGTCGAACGCAGCGTGCGTCCACGACCCACACCGACCGACAGAGTGGGGCGCTACCCGATCACCGGTGTGCTCGGCGAAGGGGGAATGGGCCAGGTGCTGCGGGTCCGCGACGAGGATATCGGCCGTGAAATGGCGGTCAAGGTGATCCGAGGCCAGGCCTCTCCGCAGATGCTGGCCAAGTTCGTCCGCGAAGCGCAGATCACCGGCCAGCTCGAGCACCCCAACATCGTCCCGATGCACGAGCTGGGCATGACCGACGAGGGGCAGATCTATTTCACGATGAAGCGGATCGACGGTGAAGATCTGGAGCACCTTCTTGCCGCCAGCCGCAAGGGTACGGGCCCGACGTTGTTCGAGTATCTGCAGATCTTCGGCAAGGTCTGTGACGCGATCGCGTTCGCCCACGAGCGGGGCGTGATCCACCGCGACCTCAAGCCGGCCAACATCATGGTCGGCCGGTTTGGCGAGGTGCAGGTGATGGACTGGGGGCTGGCCCGGATGATGGGCCAGACTGACCCGACCAGCGAAAGCTGCAGGCTGGCCCTCGGCGACGAGCCGCTGATCGGGGTCGGAGGCCTGGCCCAGCCGGTGGTGACGCTGGATGGCACGGTCGTCGGCACCCCGCACTACATGTCCCCGGAGCAGGCACGGGGTGAGGTCACCCACCTGGACCGGCGATCCGACATCTATTCGCTCGGCGCGATCCTGTACGAGGTCTTGACCTTCGAGACGCCATTCGATGGCCGTAGCGGGCGGGAGGTGATCGACAAAGTGATCGAGGGCAGCCTCATCCCGCCGTGCGAACGCACCGCCGAGCGTGAGATTTCCCCAGAGCTGCAGGCGGTGGTGCTCAAGGCGATGTCACCCACCCCAGCACAGCGCTACGACACCGTCACCGAGATGCAGCAGGAGATCGAGGCCTTCCTCGCGGGGCGTCTGCTGCAGACCGTCGATTACAGCCTGTGGCAGATCGTGCAGAAGTGGGCCAAGCGCAACAAGCCCAAGGTGATCGGCGCGGCGGGACTGCTGGCCGGGCTGATCGTGACACTGGTCGGGCTGGGTTGGGAACTCAAGCAGGTCAAGCTGGCCCAGGCAAAGGTGGAGAAAGCCAATCAGCAGCAGGCCGACGAGCACAAAAAACTCAAGGTGAAAACAGACGAGTTCGACCAGCTAGCCGACGTGCAGAACCTGCGAGAGCTGCTGGCGACGGCGGACAAGCTCTGGCCACGCCGCCCCGAGAAGATCCCCGAGTATGAGTCGTGGCTCGAATCAGCCACCCGACTGTCGCACAGAGTGGACGCCCACCAGTCCACCCGGGAGCGACTGCTCGGCGCCAAGAACGCAACACAGGCACAGAAGGTGCTGGTTACCGAGAGGACCGAGCTGGTCGGTCAAATCACGACCCTGCGCGGAGGCCAGTCCCACGGCAACACGATCGCGGACGTCCGCGACCGGCTCGAGTTCTCCCGCGAGCTGCGGCGGCGAAGAGCGAGCGACAGGGGCCTATGGGACCGAGCGATCACGGCGATCAGCAAGGCCCCGATCTACAAGGGCCTGGTGATCCAGCCGGTGGATGGGTTGGTTCCGCTGGGCCCCGACCCGGCCAGCAGGCTGTGGGAGTTCGCGCACCTGGGCAGCGGAAAGTCGGCGACGCGGAACGAAGAGGGGCAGCTGGTGATCACAGAGGGCACCACAGAGGGCACCGGTCTGGTGCTGGTCCTGGTCCCACCGGGACGCTTCATGATGGGCGCCCAGAGGAGGCACGCCACCAACCAGGACAAGCAGGCGAAGCCGCGGGAGGAGCCCGTTCACCCGGTCTTGCTGGCGGCGTTCTACATCAGCAAGTTCGAGATGACGCAGGCCCAGTGGCGTCGTGTGACAGGCAACAATCCCAGCATGATTCGGCCCCCCAAAATCCATGCTGGGCAGCGCATCACGGAGCGAAATCCCGTGGAGCAGGTCAGCTGGAACGACTGCAGGCGGGTGGTCGAGCAGCTGGGCCTGCAGCTGCCGACCGAGGCGCAGTGGGAATACGCCGCCCGAGCCGGCACCCGGACGGTCTGGCCCTACGGCAACTCGCTGACCGACCTTCAGCGCAACGCCAACATTGCTGACCGTACGGTGCCCCGCTTGCTCAGAATGAGAGTCGCCAATCCCGAGGTGGATGACAAGCACCTGAAGCACGCGCCGGTGGGCTCGTTCCCGGCCAACCGCTGGGGTCTGTACGATGTGGTGGGCAACGTCTGGGAGTGGTGTCGGGACAGCCTGATCCCCTACCATGCCGCCCCCCCCAGACCGGGGGACGGCCTGCGAGACCACCCGGTCCGACGTGCAGCCGACCCCCCGGAAAACGCAATCCATCAAAAACGGGTCCTTCGCGGCGGCAGCATGCTCAATCCCGCCGAGGACGGGCGGTCCGCACAC
>CAZANL010000467.1:0-4460 GCA_964486115.1 uncultured Planctomycetota bacterium | reverse complement strand
ACGCGGGGGGGGCCGCGCCAGTCCCTCTCGCCGGAGGCGATCTTCGCGAATCAGCCGGGTCTGGTTATCGTCGCACCGTCCACGCCGCTGGAGGCCTATGGCCTGCTACGGGCCGCCATTCGCTCCGACGATCCGGTGTTGTTTCTCGAGTCCAAGGGGTTGTACCACGTCGGCGGACCGGCGCCCGACAGCCGCAATGGGTTGATTGCCCTGGGCCGGGCGAATATCGCACGCAGCGGACATCACTGCTCGTTGTTCACCTGGGGCGCTACACTGCGCCCCTGTCTGGCGGCGGCGGATTATGCGGCGGGCGACGGGTTGTCGGTCGAGGTGGTGGATCTGCGTACGCTGGTCCCGCTGGATCAGCAGACGATACTCAACTCGGCTGCCCGCACGGGACGTGCGGTGGTCGTTCACGAAGGGCCGCGGACTGGCGGCTTCGGCGCGGAGGTGGCGGCGCTGATTGGCGAAGGAGCCTTGGAGTATCTGCAGGCCCCGGTATTGCGCGTGGGTGCGGTCGACGCGCCGGTGGCCTGGCAGGGAGAAGATCATGGAGCGGTGGACGCGCGTAAGGTGCTCGAAGCGATTCGCGCGACCGTTTTCTATTAGCGAGGCATTGATGGTAACGATCGAATACGAACTGCCAGAGATTGGTGAAGGCGTCACCGAGGCAGAGATCCTCAAGTGGCTGGTGGCGGTGGGGGACACCATTGTCGAGAATCAGCCGCTGGTCGAGGTGATGACCGACAAGGCGACAGTAGAGATCCCCGCGGATGTGAGCGGCGTCGTTCAGGAGCTGCGATTCAAAGAGGGGGATGTCGTTCCGATCGGTGGGGTGCTGATCATCCTGGATGCGGGAGGGGGCGACGCGCCTCCATCGAAGAAAAAGAAAAAGGAGCAAGCTCCGACCTCGCAGAAGGAGACGGTTCCCACGCAGTCGCGGGCACCGGAGCCCACGCGGTCGTCAGCCTCTGCGTCTAGCTCTGCGGGGCCATCGGTCGCGGCTTCCGAGCCTCCGCCCGCAGTGCCTGTTCCGGTCATGTCGCCGGTCAGCGAGGTGGGGCCTCGCCTCGCTGTCGCAGCACCTCCTCCTCGGGGAGCGGATGGCACACCAATACTGGCTGCCCCCGCCACTCGCAAATTGGCTCGCGAACTGGGCGTCGAGTTGGCCTGTGTCCCGGGCTCCGGGCAGGCAGGCCGAGTCACGCCAGATGATGTGACCAGCTTTGCTCAGCAGCAACAGCAGCAGCGAGGTCCGGCCCCGGCCGCGCGGCCGGCAGTACCGATGGTCAGGCCGGCACCGCTGGCGGCCTGTGCCGGAACGACCCGCGACGTCGAGGTGCGGCCGTTGCGCGGGTTGCGCCGTAAGATCGCAGAGGCAATGACACGGTCCAAGTCGACCGCGGCACACTTCAGCTATGTCGACGAGGTGGATGTGACCGAACTGGTCTCGGTGCGGCGGCAGCTCAAGCCGATCAGCGAGGAACGTGGGGTCAAGCTCTCCTACCTGCCTTTCATCATCAAGGCGGTGGTCAAGGGGCTCAAGGCCTACCCGATTCTCAACGCGTCGCTGCTGGACGAGCAGGGTGAAATACATATCAAGAAGTACTACAACATCGGCATCGCGGCGGCGACCGACTCCGGGCTGATCGTGCCAGTGGTCAAGGACGTTGACCGGCGCTCGATTCTGGAGCTGGCCAGTGAAATCCAGCGGGTTTCGATGGACGCTCGCGAGGGCAAGACCCGGATGGAGGACGTGCAGGACGGCACGTTCACCATCACCTCGGCGGGTAACATCGGCGGGTTGTTCGCCACGCCGATCATCAATCATCCCGAGGTGGCGATCCTCGGCGTGCACGTGATCAAGAAGCGACCGGTGGTTGACGATGCCGGGCAGATCGTCGTGCGGGAGATGATGTACCTCTCGATCTCGCTCGACCACCGCGTGGTCGACGGGGCGGAGTGCTCATTATTCATGAACACCGTGATCGGGGCGCTTCAATCTCCCGCTGCACTGCTGATCGAGGGCTCTTGATGGTGGATCGCCAGGCGGACGCGGTAGTGATCGGTTCGGGGCCGGGTGGTTACGTGGCCGCGATTCGGTTGGCCCAACTGGGAAAGAAGACGATCGTCGTCGAGCGGGACAAGCTGGGCGGGGTCTGCCTCAACTGGGGCTGTATTCCCTCGAAGGCGCTGATCCACGCGGGCCATCTGGTGCAACAGATGCGCCAGGCCAAAACCCTTGGAATCGGCGGGGTTGGCGAGATCACGGTCGACCTGAGGAAGCTCGTCGGCTGGAAAGACCAGGCGGTCGACCGGCTGACTGGCGGAGTGGCCCATCTGCTGGCGGGCAACAAGGTGGAGGTGGTCCACGGCGAGGCTCGGTTGCGCGACGCCCGGACCGTCGAGGTCGGGGAGGAGACGATCGAAGCCGGTGGCATCATCCTCGCGACCGGCAGCACGCCGATCGAGCTTCCCGGTTTCGAGTTTGATGGGAAGCAGGTGCTGAGCAGTCGCCAGATCCTCTCGCTAGAGGAGATCCCCGAGCGACTGGCGATCATCGGCGGTGGTGTGATCGGTCTCGAATTGGGGATGTTCTTCCAGAAGCTGGGAACCCAGTTGACCGTCATCGAGCTGCTCGACCAGCTATTGCCGGGGACCGACCCCGAGCTGGTCAAGGTGGTCACCCGCACGCTCAAGAAGGCCAAGACGAAAATCCACCTGAACAGCAAGGCGACTGGTCTGACCCGCGGCGCCGACGGCGTGACCCTGGATATCGTGACTCCGAAGGGGGAACAGGCGGTCGAGGTGGATGCGGTGCTGGTCTGCGTCGGCCGGCGCCCCAACAGCGCTGGTCTGGGACTCGAGGCGGCCGGTGTGATGCTGGATCAGCGAGGGTACGTCCAGGTCAACCAGCGTCTCGAAACGACCGCGCCTGGGATTTTCGCCATCGGCGACTTGAATGGTGCCCCGTTCCTGGCGCACAAGGCGAGCAAGGAAGGCGTCATCGCAGCCGAGGCGCTTTGTGGCAAGCGGGTCACCTGGGAGGTGCGAGCCATGCCGGGCGCGATCTTCACCGACCCCGAGATCGCCACCGTCGGCCTGACCGAAGAGCAGGCCAGCGACGCGGGCTACGAGCCTACGGTCGGGCGCTTTCCCTTCGCCGCCAGTGGCCGGGCCCTCTCGACGGGCGAGACCGCCGGCTTCGTCAAGATCGTCGGGGACGCCAAGACCGGGCTGTTGCTCGGCTGCGGGATCGTCGGGGCGGACGCCTCGAACCTGATCGGCGAGGTTGCGCTGGCCATCGAGTTGGGCGCCCGCGTCGAGGACGTCGCGCTCACGGTGCACGCCCATCCGACGCTGCCCGAGTGCATCATGGAGGCCTGCGAGGACAACCTGGGTCACGCGATCCACGTGCTCTCGAAGTGAGCCCGAACGGTGAACTCAGATTGCGTGGCGGTTTCCGCCCACGGACAACCATGAGCGCTGGACACACCGGGACTTCTATCGGGGAGAAAAGACCCGCCCGGGAGTAAGTGGCCTGCAGAAAAGACCCACCCGGGAGTGAGTAGCCTGAAAAAAGACCCGCCCGGGCGCTGACTCGATCCGACCGACCGGTTACCATTCGTATGGATGGAACAGGTCCTGGTCAACCTGCTGATTGTCTCTGGCGTCATCTTCCTGGCGTTGGTCTGGGTCTACCTGCGCTTGATGATCGACCGAACGCGCGGCGTCGGGGTGCGGATGTTCTTCATCCTGGGCCTGTTCAGCATGCTTGGGCTGCTTTGTCTGATCAATCTGCACGCAAACGCCAGGATCTTGTTTCACGCCGATCAGTTGATCTGCGCTCAGCGGCTGGAGCAGCTCCACACCCTGCTCGAACAGTGCCAGGTGCTCAACCGCGGCCGCTACCCGGAGAAGCTGGACCAGCTGAGGCAGGTTCCGGATTTTCGCTGGGCCTATCTGGCCTGTCCGCACACCGGGAAGCCGTATGTCTACAAGGTCGTGCAGCGCTGGCCTCGGGGCCAGGCCACCTTGGTTTACGAGATAAGCGATCGGGTCCCCCACACATCGGCCGATACCTGGCTGAACAACCAGGCGGGACGGCATCGGTCGTTCAACGGCAAGGTTTCGTGGGAGGAGGAAAAAGACCTCCGGTAGGAAGGCGAGTCAGGCGTGGCGATCTGCGTCTCCGCGGAGGGCTAGAGGATCAGCATCGCATCGCCATAACTGTAGAAGCGGAAGCCAGCCTCCCGGGCGTGGGCGTATGCGCGAAGGACCAGTTCCCGGCCTGCCAGAGAACTGATCAGCATCAGCAGTGTGCTCTTCGGCAGGTGGAAGTTGGTCAGCAGGGCGTCGGTCAGCAGCGGCTTGTGGGGTGGATGCAAGAACAGCCGGGTCATGCCAGAGGCAGCCTGAAAGGGGTGGGACTGCTCCCTGGCAATTGTCTCCAGCACGCG
>CAZANL010000466.1:0-4461 GCA_964486115.1 uncultured Planctomycetota bacterium | reverse complement strand
TCAGCGCGGCACAGCTGACAAAGAGCGCGGAAATGGCCCAGGCGAACTTCGGCTGGAACTGCCCCTGCTCCATCAGCACCTTGACCAGGAAGGAGGGCGCCAGGCCGAAGGTCACCACGTCGGCCAGAGAGTCCAACTGGCCCCCGAACTCGCCAGCGGAATTGGTCATCCGGGCGACCTTGCCGTCCAGCGCGTCGAAGAGCATGGCGATGTAGAACAGGCCGGCCGCCCAGATCAACAACGCTACATTGTACGTGGGCGCAGCATCCGCAATATATGCGATGGCGAGAAAACCACACACCAGGTTCCCCAGCGTCAACAGGCTGGGTAACATACTGACTTTCAGGTGCTTGCTCATTTCTCGCGATGCCTCTCGGTTAGGTCTCACGCTATTCAATCCAGGCGCTCGTCGAGTGCCTGGGTGATCGCCTCGTTCACGTCGACTGCCAGGTCTTATTGCAACTATTGTGCCACGACCACCATATCCAGGATCCCACACTACTTCCTCCACAACTGCTGGCACACAAGAACCTTGAGCGAATAGTGACAATTACGACAATTCCCCACCTTCCGGTCAGTTCTGCTATGTCCCGCAAAGTATTTTCTGCACCTGCTGAATACAGATCGCTTATATCGGACTGGGCAGCAACCTCGGTGACAGGCAAGTCGCGCTCACCACTGCGATCGACCTGATGGACGAGGACAAAGGATGCCAGAACACCGCTCGCTCGCCGGTTTACGAAACCCAGCCGATTGGTCCGGAGCAGCCCCCGTTCTTGAACCAGGTCGTGCAGATGGAAACGGAGTTGGACCCGGACCAGATGCTCCAGTTGCTGCTCAGGACCGAGTTCCAGCTGGGGCGCAAGCGGAGCGCGGAACGCTGGGGGCCACGCAAGATCGATCTGGATCTGCTTCTGCTGGGCGCACACCAGGTCGATCGCCCAGGACTCAAGGTCCCCCACCCCCACCTGACAGCCCGGACATTCGTCCTGATACCCTTGCTGAGTCTGGCGCCGGACCTCGTGCACCCCGTGACAGGCCAGCGCCTCTCCGAGGCCCTCGACGCACTCCAAGAGAGTGATGAGCGGGGCTGGGTCCGCCCATTCGAGGAGACGGATGGAGCAGCTTGACGATCTCGAGCAGGTTCAAGGCCGCTGTCTGAAAGCACGGGCGGAGCACCGCATCGGCTTCGTCCCGACGATGGGATACCTGCACCAGGGGCACCTCTCGCTGATCCGCCAGGCGCGGGCCGACTGCGAGATGGTGGTGGTCAGCATATTCGTCAATCCGCTACAGTTCGAGCCGAGCGAAGACCTGGCCTGCTATCCCCGGGACCTGAAACGAGACAGTCGCCTGTGCCGGGAAGCAGGCGCAGATCTGCTGTTCACGACCAGTCCGGAACAGATGTACCCCTCCGGGTACAGTACATTCGTCGTCGAGGAGACGCTGGGACGGAGACTGTGTGGAGCCACCAGGCCACGTCATTTCCGTGGGGTCACGACCGTCGTGACCAAGCTGTTCAACTTGGTGACGCCCCACGTCGCGTATTTTGGACGCAAGGACGCTCAGCAAGCCGCCATCCTCGAGCGCATGACCAGCGACCTTAACTTCCCGATCCAGATCCGCGTGATGCCGATCGTCCGGGAAGCGGACGGCCTGGCCCTCTCCTCACGCAATGCCTATCTCACACCACCCCAGCGTCTGCTGGCTCTCAACCTGATTGCAGCCCTGAAGGCGGCCGGCCGCCTGTTCGCAGAGGGCGAGCGCAACAGCGGCGCGCTCGTCCAACGGATCCGTACGGTGCTCGCGCCGGATGGCGAGACGGTCCGCATCGATTACGTGGAGATCGTCTCCCGTGCTGATTTCCAGCCGGTCGACACGGTTTGCGCCGGGGACCTGGTGGCCCTCGCCGTCTTCGTTGGCAAGACCCGGCTGATCGACAACATGATCTTCGGTGAGACGCCGTGATCACACTCGAGGCGAACGCCAAGATCAACCTGTTCCTGGAGATCCTCGGTAAGCGCCGGGATGGCTTCCACGAAATGGTGACCGTGATGCAGACCGTCTCGCTGGCCGATCGGCTGACCGCGCAGCGAACCGATTCCGGCGTGCGGGTTTCCACCAACGACCCGGCGCTGCCGACCGACCGGGACAATCTCGCCGGCCGCGGCGCAGCACTGGTGCTCAAGAGCCTCGGTAATCCCGGTGGCGTCTCGATCGAGATCGCAAAGCGAATCCCGGTGGGGGCTGGACTGGGCGGCGGGTCCAGCGATGCAGCCTGCGCAATGCGCGCGACCAACGCACTCTACGGCAGTCCGCTATCGATCGAAGCACTCGCGAAACTAGGTGCACAGATCGGCTCGGATGTGCCGTTCTTCTTCCGTGGAGGAGCCGCTCTGTGCACCGGCCGGGGAGAGGTGATCAGCGACAGCGCACACGGCCCGACGTGGGAGGCGACCCTGTTCTGTCCGGACCTGTTCGTCTCCACGGCACAGGTCTATGGCAACCTGGCCACGGGCCACGCCCCACGAGACGGCCACGCGTTCTGGGCATCCTACCTGTCCGGCGACTTTCAGGAACAAATGTTCAACCGACTGGCGCCAGCGGCCTGCGGACTGCACCCAGAGCTAGGGTTGCTGTGCGACGCAGGGCTGACGATGAGCGGCAGTGGCAGCGCATTCTACAGCTTCACCCGCACCGCGTTCGACGGCTTGACCACCCATGCCATCCGGAGCATCGGCCGATGAAAGTCTCGATTGTCGGAGCGGGACGGGTCGGCACCACCCTGGCCGCCGCCATCTCGGCAGCCGGTCACGAGCTGACGGCCGTGGTCTCACGAAGCCAGGCCTCAGCCGAAGCGGCGACTGCCCTGGCGGGAACAGGACGGGCCAGCATCGACCTGACACACGCCTTCGCGGCTGACCTGCTGCTGCTGACCGTCCCGGACGACCAGATCGGCGGCGTCGCCAGGCGTCTCGACGAAGCTGGCTGTCCCGAGACACTCGGTGTCTGCCACACCTCCGGCGCCTGTTCGAGCGAGCTGCTCGCGCCCCTTCCACGTCGTGCCTCGGCCCACCCGCTGCAGACGTTCGCCGAGGCGCGCTCGGCTCTGAAGAACCTGCCGGGAACCTACTGGGCGCTAGAGGGAGACACCTCGCTACTGCCCCAGCTGGAACAGCTGGTGACCGATCTGGACTGCCGCCCGCTCCACCTGCGGACAGAACAGAAGGTGCTGTACCACGCAGGCGCCGTCGTGGCCTGTAACTACCTCTCCTCGCTCGCATCGATCGCGTCACGACTGCTGGCGCACGCAGGCATCGCTCCCGCAGACGGATTGGCCGCACTGCTACCGCTGATCCAGGGGACAGTCAACAACCTCGAGCAGGTCGGCCTGCCAGACGCGCTGACCGGCCCGATCTCACGCGGCGACAGGGAGACAATCAGCCGACATCTCGCGGATCTCCCCAGCGAGTTTCAGGCGATCTACCGGCTACTCGGACGGGAGGCAGTGGCCCTGGCGGAGCGCCAGGGCCAGTTGCCGGCGGAAGTAGTGGCCCAGCTGCGCGAACTGCTGTCGTGATCTGCGCGGTCGTCACCCGACAGGAAGAACTGGCGCAAGCCGCAGACCTCGGCGCCGACCTGGCCGAGATCCGGCTGGACTACTTCCCCGAGCCTATCGATCCGATGGCGATCTTCGCCGACAGCCCGCTTCCGATCCTGGCCACCTGCCGTCCGACCTGGGCTGGAGGGCGATTCGAGGGCACGGAAGAGGACCGAGCGAAGATCCTCGCCCGGGCAGCTCAGCGGGCCAGCTACGTCGATCTGGAATTAGGCAGCGAGAGTCGCATCACCGTTCCAGAGAGATGCCGCCGGATGATCTCGTTCCATGACTTCGAGGGGACGCCCAGCAATCTAGCCGAGCTGGTCCAGAGGATCGCGGCTGCTGATGCGGACGTGATCAAGATCGCAACTCAGGCCCGCAAATACGACGACCTCAACCGCCTGCTGGCCCTGCCCAGCATGACCGATCGACCCACCGTGTCCATCGGAATGGGCCCGATCGGCCTGATCAGTCGAATTGCGTACCGCAAGTTCGGCGCAGCGATGACTTACGCCCCGGTCGCCACGGCAACCGCGCCGGGCCAGCTGGACCTCGCCACACTGCTCACGCTCTACAACTGCGATACGATCGAACCGGCGACGCAGCTGTTCGGTCTGATCGGGACCCCCACCGCTCACAGTCGCTCACCGATCTATCACAACCCGGAGTTGATCCCACTCGGTGCACGATATCTCCCGCTCGAAGTCGCCGACCTCGACGAATTCATGTCCGCCTGGGACTGGGACCTGCAGGGCGTTTCGGTGACCATGCCCTGGAAAGAGGCGATCCTGCCTTACCTCGACGAACTGGATCCCCAGTGCGAGGGACTGGGCGCAGTCAACACGGTGCTCAAGCGAGCC
>CAZANL010000465.1:0-4479 GCA_964486115.1 uncultured Planctomycetota bacterium | reverse complement strand
GACCATCCGGATCGCCTCCATACCCAGTGCGATCCCGAGCCGGCTGCTGGCAAATCCAGGTGAGTCCTGTACGACGACCACCTGCTTGTCGAAGCGCTCGCCGATCTCCCGAGCCGTCGCCAGAGTCTGCTCGCTGGTCTGCTCGCCGACGACGATCTCGAGCAATTTGAGGATCGGTGGGGGGTTGAAGAAGTGCAGACCGATCACGCGTTCGGGGTGCTCGGCGGCCTCGGCGATCCGGCTGACCGGCAGCGAGCTGGTGTTGGTTGCCAGGATCGTCTCGGGTCGGCAGATGCGGGAGAGATTGCGGAAGATCTGTTGTTTCAACTCGATTTTTTCCGGCACCGCTTCGATCACCAGGTCGGCATCGGCTGCCGCCAGCTCGAGGTCGGCGCTACCGGATAGCTGCGCCAGTGCCTGGTTTTTCTGCTCGGCGGTGACCTTGCCCCGCTCGATTCCCTTGTCCAGGAAGGCTGCTATCTTGCGCAGTCCGTCCGCGACAAACTGGTCCTCGTTGTCGTAGAGCGTTGTCTCACAGCCGGCGCGGGCTGCCACCAGCGCGATCCCGTGGCCCATCGTACCCGCTCCCAGCACGGTCACTTTCATCTACTTCTTCCTCTGTTTCTTCCTGTCGAGGAACTCTGTCATCCGCCGGTACTTCTCCTCGTCCTCGAACAGGATCGCCTGTCCTATCGTCTCGATCTGATACCCCGGCGCCGGCCCGATCTCGTATTGCGCGTTGATGGCGGCCTTGGCGATTCGCACGGCCAGCTGGCTCTGACCGAGGATCTCTGTCGCAAGCTGATGGGCGCGCTCGAACACGTGCTCATCCGGCACGACATGGTTGACCAGTCCGATGCGGGCCGCCTCGGCGGCGTCGATGATCCGGCCGCTGAAGATCAACTCCTTGGCCCGGGAGAGGCCGATCAGCCGAGCCAGCCGCTGGGTTCCGCCGGCGCCGGGGACGATCCCCAGCCCGACTTCCGGTTGTCCCAGCTTGGCCCCTTCGCCCGCGACGCGCATGTCGCAGGTCAACGCCAGTTCGCACCCGCCACCCAGTGCGTAGCCGCGGACCGCGGCGATGGTCGGCACCGGCAGCTCCTCCATCCGCCGGAACATGCTCTGGTTGATCGCCGACAGCGCGCTCTCCTGCTTGCGATCGCGCAGCTGGCCGATGTCCGCTCCAGCGGCGAAGGCCTTCTCGCCGGCGCCCGTGAGGATCACCGCGCCCAGGCTCATGTCCCGATAGAGCTCGTCGAGCAGCTGGTGCATCTCGTTGATCATCTGCTGGTCGATTGCGTTGCGCTTTTCAGGTCGGTTCAGCGTGATGATCGCCAGCGCCTCTTCCCGCTCGTACTTGATCGTGAGGTAGCTCATAGCGCAGCATGATAACATGGCAGTGACGATGACGCGCCCGATCTGCTTCCGCTGCCGGCTGCCCCAGACGGTCTGCGTCTGCGATGTGATCCAGCCGGCACAGACCCGACACCGGGTGTTGATCTTGCAACACCCGCGTGAACGGCACCGGACCGTCAACACTGCCCGCCTGGTGCCTCTGGTCCTGCCGAACAGCCGGCTGCTGGTCGGGGCCAGCTTCGACGGCCCCTCGCTGGCGCCCGAGCTCGAGCAGCCGGCCTATGTCGTCTTTCCGGGGCCGGAGGCGCTCGGGCCGGAGTCTGTTTCTACGGAAGGCGGAACACTGGTCTTTCTCGATGGCACCTGGTCGACGGCACGGAAGATGTTTTTCACCTCGTCCGGCCTGAGCGACTTGCCCTGTGTCGCATTCCAGCCATCGCGGCCATCACGCTACCGGATCCGAAAGCAGCCTGATCCGAGCTACTTGTGTACGCTCGAAGCGGTTGCCGAGTTGCTCGGGCTGTTGGCTCAGGGGGCGGCTTCGGATGCGCTGCTGAGGCCGTTCGACCGGCTGGTCGAGCGCCAGCTCAGCTTTCGCGGCACGTCGCCTCGCCGGATCAAGCGATGAGTGGACCGATGCGGGGCGTCAGCCTGCTGCTGTTGATCGCACTGCTGGTCGTGTCGCTGGTGATCATCCGCCGCGCAGGACGGGTCGGGAGCAAGCCCGTACAGCAGTCCTCGCAGGACAGTTCGCCTGACGTCGAGCCACTGGCCTTCCACAGCAGTGCCGACTGCATCCGCTGCCACGAGGCCATCGGCAAGGAGTGGCTCGAGTCGCCTCACAGCCGCCCGTGGGGGACCCATCCGTTCATGCCGAAGGACCCTGGCCGGACCGAGTGCAGTTCCTGCCATATCCCACAGCCGATCTATCTGACCGGTTTGGTCAACCCGGTCGTGGTCCGCGGCGACCGGCACGACGAGGGTGTTGGCTGCATCACCTGCCACGTCAGGGGAGATAGCTGTCTGGGGCTCGGCAAGACGCGGGAGGCGCCTTGCAACCCTACGCAGGAGCGCTCGATCGGTACCTCCGAGGCTTGTCGGCCGTGCCATGCGTTTCACGGCACCCTGGACGAGTGGAAGAGGTCGAAGTTCTACAAGCTGGGTCAGGGGTGTCAGCACTGCCACATGCCCCGGGTGCGACGGCCCCTGGTCAAGGGCGGTCCGGTGCGAGATGGGCATAGCCATCGGATGCTCGGGGGGCGGGACCCCAAGCTGCTGGCTCAGTCGTTGAGCGTCAGTGCCCGCATCGAGCAAGGCAAGCTGGTGGTGACCCTGGTCAACGACAAGGTTGGTCACGCGGTGCCGGGAGAGATCAGCAACCGCCGGATTCATCTGGTGATGACCTCGTCGGACGAGAGTGGCGCCGAGCTGGCGGAGGTCTTTCGGACCTTCAAGGCCCCGCCCAGGCCGAAGCGCCAGGTTGTCAAGACGACCCAGATCCAGCCAGGTCAAACCGTGCGGGTCATCCAGCCGCTGCCCAAGGGCTGGGCCCAGGTGGTGGTCGCCCTGGAATACAAGCTGTTGATGCTGGGCCCCAGCCACACCTTCTACAGAAAGGTTCTCCGACGATGAGACGATCCATCTGGCTGATCTTGCTGCTGCTCGTTGGCTGCAGCAAGGACCCGAGCAAGGAGGTGGTGGTGTTTACCTCACACGACCGGATGTTCAGCGAGCCGGTGCTCGATGCCTTCGAGAAGGAGACAGGCCTGGATGTGCGCCTCGTGACCGACACCGAGGCGACCAAGACGACCGGCTTGGTCAACCGCCTGCTCGCGCGAAAGGGCAACCCGGAAGCGGACGTCTTCTGGAACAACGAGATCGGACGCACGCTGGTGCTGCAACAGGCGGGGGTGCTTGCACCCTACACCACCCAGACGGGCTCGGATGTGCCGGCGGAGTATCGCGACCCCGAGGGGCACTGGACTGGGTTTGCTGCCCGTGCCCGGGTGATTCTCTACAATACCAAGCTGGTGACGGCGGCTCAGGCGCCCCGTACGCTCCGTGACCTGGCGGACCCTCGCTGGCACAAGAAGGTGGCCATCGCCAACCCGCTGTTCGGTACCACCGCGACGCATATCGCGGCGTTGTTCGCCAGTCTGGGCCCGAAAAAGGCCAAGGCCTTGCTGCGCAAGCTCAAGTCCAACGGCGTGGCGTGGGTGGCAGGTAACGCCGTGGCGCGCAACCTGGTGATGGACGGGCGCATGGCGATCTGCCTGACCGATACCGACGACGCCAATGGGGCGTTTCTCAAGGGCAAGCCCGTGGCGATGGTCTATCCCGATCAGGACGGCATCGGGGCGCTGCTGATTCCCAACACGGTCTGCCTGATCAAGGGCGGTCCGAATCCGCAGGGGGGCAGGCGGCTGATCGAGTACTTGCTCAGCCGGGAGGTGGAGGGTCAACTGGCCCGTGGGAAGGCAGCCCAGATCCCCCTGCGGGCGGGGGTGCCAGTTCACAGCAAGCGCTTTAGCGGGGAGGGCCGCAAGTGGATGCGGGTCACGCCAGCGCAGATCGCCGCCCAGTTTCGGGCGGCGACCGCATTCGTCAAGCAGGAGATCCTCGATTGAGCGAGCTACTGGCCTGTCAGCGGGACCCGTACTTGCGGGTGCTGGAAACACGTGTGCTGAGCCGTGAGGGCGACGCGGTGGTGCTGGAGGATACCTTGCTGTATCCCGGCGGCGGGGGGCAACCCCCGGACAGCGGCACCGTCGGAGGCGTGGCCGTGGCGCGACTGGGCCGCGACCAGGGGGGGCGCGTCTTACACCACCTGGAGGGTCCGCTCGACGGGGAGGCGGTGACCGTGGCGGTCGACTGGCCACGGCGGTTCGACATCATGCAGCAGCACACCGCCCAGCATCTGCTGACCGCGCTCGCCGAGGATCTGTTTGGCGCGCCGACGATGAGCTTCCACCTGAGCGACGACTACTCGGCGATCGAGCTGGATGCCGTCGCGCTGCCTCTCGACGAGCTGGCCGAGCGAGCCAACGACGAGATTCGCGCTGCCCGGCCAGTCAGTCAGCGGAGCTGCCGGCCCGAGGAACTGGCGTCTTTGAGGGTGCGCAC
>CAZANL010000464.1:0-4494 GCA_964486115.1 uncultured Planctomycetota bacterium | reverse complement strand
GCTGGCCGAGGTATTCGTTGATCCGCTGCGCTTTGCGCAGCAGCAACGGCACCTGACGCTCCGAGGACTCGACGAACTTCGTCAGCGCATGCAGCATCGTCTCGAAGTCCTCCGCGAACTTGGCCTGCTCCTGATCGCGCCAGGTTTCGCCCAGCTTGGCGAATTGGCGGTGGATACTGGTCAGTTCGTTCTCGAGATTGCCGTTGAAGCGCTTGAGTTCGATTGCGAAGTTTCGCAGCGCCTCGGGGTCGACGATTGCCTTGGCCATGTCGTCAGCTCTCCAGTCAGGGGTAGTCTGCCCTCATTGTACACATCTCTCGCGAGTGCGTCGACTTCGGAGAAACTCGACGAGAGGATGTTCGAATCGCGCGAACCGATTCGGCTCTTGCCGGTTTGTCATGGCGACGGACGTCACCTATCAACTTCGTAACCGCGGGAGGCCGGCCATGCTACTCACTGAACTGATCCGCTCCAGTTTGTCGAGCCGTGGTCCAAGCTACTAGCAGTCTGCTACGCGGCAGCTAGTCCGACACTGGCTCTCATTCTGCTTTTCGTATTCAATGGGAGTTCACATGGGATCGAAACGGGGACATAACCAGTCCGCCCGAAAGCTGTTTCAGCTGTGTCGCCAGATCGAGAGATCGTTGGGGTTCGCGCTGGCCGACTGTCGGGACCCGCTACTTCATACGCTGGAGGTGGTGTCGGTCCGGCCCGCACCAGACGCCAGTCGACTGGCCGTTGCGCTGGTTGTGCCGGAGGACGCCGGGCCCGAGGAGCGGCTAGCCGCCTCGAGCCAGCTCAGAGCGGCCAGCGGGCGACTTCGCTGTGAAATTGGGCAGGCTATCAGCCGCCGCCGGGTACCGCTGCTGGTTTATCGGATCGAGCCCCGGGCGCACTAATGTGGCGCGTCCTTCGTCGATTGGCGGGGGGCGCCCACCATTACCCGAATCAGGTCACCGGCCGCGGCGCAGCAAGACCGACAGGTTGTTGATCGGGGTGTCTTCCAGGCACTCAAGGGCCAGTCCGTGTGACTCGGCGATCTGGGTGACCCGCTCCAGGTCGCGGATCCCCCATGACGGGTCCCTCAGGCGCAGCGCCTTGTCGAACCGCTCGTTGCTGACCGTCGAGAAGCGGCCCTCGACGCGGAAGGGGCCATAGAGATAGAGGGCCCCACCTGGCACGAGTGTTGTTCCGGCCCCGTCAAGCAACCCTTCGCAGCAGGCAAATGGGGTGGCGTGGATCATGTTGATCGAGACGATGGCATGGCAAGCTGCGACCGGCCAGTGGGGTGTGGTGACATCCAGCTCGAGTGGCGGCAGTAAATTGTCGGGCCCGTCTTGCTGTCGTCGCGCCTCGATACTGGCCAGTGCTTCGGGCGACACCTCGGTGGGTTGCCACCTCAGCCGGGGCAGATGCGTGGCGCAGTGGAGGGCGTGCTGTCCGGTTCCGCTGGCCGTTTCTAGCACGAGGCCAGCCGACGGTAGCCAGCCCCGCAAGACAGCCAGGATGTCATGGCGATTCCGGTCGGCCGCCTCGGCGAACAGGATCTGAGTCACCTCGGGATTATACGTGAATTGGCCGGATCACGGTGAGGTCGTCCATGGCGGCCCACCCCGAGCGACCGGCTGCGAATTCGCGGGCCTGCCTGGGCGGTGAATTCGGCGACTCGCTAGCGCCTTCGCGCTGCGCTCACTACGCGTCCTCTGGGGTCGATTCCCTGAAATTATTGGGGTGGGGCCGGTGCGGAAGAAGGTCTGTGGGAGCGAGGATCGGAGTCAACGGAGGACGAGGCGGTCAAGGTAGGAGGCCGCCGGTCAGCTGGCCGATCTCGTCGGCGGTGGTCACTCCCTCCTGGATTGCTCGCAGCCCCTTGCTGACCAGCAGCTGGATTCCGTCGCTGGCGGCCTGCTGCTGGATCGCCTCGGCTGATGCCTCCGCCCGGAACAGTCGTCGCAGTTCCCGGCCCACCGGGAGGACCTCGAACAGCGCCTTGCGGCCGCGATATCCGGTCCCTTTGCATTCGGGGCAGCCAGTGCCGAAGAAGAAGGGGGTGTCTCCCTCGTCGCCCCCGCGGGTGACGCAGTCTCTACAGATCGTGCGCACCAATCGCGGCGACACCACACCGATCAGGGACGCGGCGACCAGGGCGGGTTCCACGCCCCAGTCGATCAAGGTGGCGGGAGTGACGGCCGCGCTGTTGGTGTGCATCGAGCTGAGTACCAGGTGCCCGGTGAGACTGGCTCGCACCGCGATCTCGGCCGTCTCCGGGTCTCGAATCTCGCCAATCATGATGTAGTCGGGATCCATGCGCAGGATGCTACGCAGAGCGACAGGAAAGGTGACGCCGGACTTGGGCATGATCGGGACCTGGTTGGCGCCATCCAGTACATGCTCGACGGGGTCCTCGACCGTGATCAGGTTTGACCCTTCGGAGATGACCAGGATGTGCTTGAGGGCCGCATAGAGCGTCGTCGTCTTGCCCGAGCCGGTGGGCCCGGTGATCAGGATCAGCCCGTTCGGGCTGGCCAGCATCTCCATCATTCGAGAGAGCTCTTCATCCTCGAGGCCGAGCTCGGCCAGCGAGAGACTCGATCGCCCCGGATCGAGCAGACGAACGGCGATGTTCTCACCCAGAATCGTCGAGATCGTCGTGATCCGCATCTCGATCTGCCGGCCGTCCACCTCCTGTTTTATCCGGCCGTCTTGTGGCCGGCGGCGCTCGGTGATATCCATCTGTGCAATCGCCTTGATATGGCCGACGAGACGCCGGCCCATCTCTTCCGCGTAGCCGGCATTGAACTCCAGGCGGCCGTCGAGCCGCAGTCGAACCTCCAGCTCGTCATCCGGGATCCAGTTGAAGTGAATGTCGCTGGCGCCCGCCCGGACGGCGGTTTCGAGCAGCTTGATCCAGGTACGTGATGCCATGATTCAGCCCCGTATTGCGGTGAGGGCGCGCTCGCCGATGGCGGTCAAGGCCGCCTCATCGATCTGGCGGCCATGGTGAGTGAGGATGATCCCGTGGTGCAGGCCGCGCCAGCGCGATCGGTCCCAGGTCGCGTCATCGATCGGTCCATAGGATTCTGCGAACTCCGGACGGGGACGCTCCGGCAGATGGCTGAAGGCGATTGAAAGGTCGAGTCCCGGGTCGCCGATGTGGGAGTCGCCCCGGTCGATCACCCCGGTCAACTGACCAGCCAGTGCTCACCTTACTTGAGGGTCTTCAACAGGTCCGCTGCGAGCTTCTTGACCTGAGCATCCGAGTCTCTCTTGGCTGTGTTGTTGATTATTCCACGGGAGGACCGTCCGATGGCCGCGAGTGCGCGCAGCACCCTCATGCGAATCGACGGGGTCGCACTGCTCAGGCCGCGGGCGAGGGCGCCGGTGGCGCTGCGCGCCTTGGCGCCGAGCTTCTTCAGCGCGGTGGAGGCCAACGCCGCCAGCACGGTGTTTTCCTCCTCGGCGACCACCTTGCCCAGTCCCTGCAGGATGCCGGTGGTCGGCGGTTGCACCAGCAGCAGCCGGGTCATGGCGCGGCGTCGGACGGGCAGATCTTTCGCACTCAGCGCTGAGATCAACACCGGATAGCCCTGGCGAGCGGTGCGCGTGCTCAGATACCGGTCAGGCTTGATGCTGGTAATGGCGTGAGCGGCCTCGACCCGGATCGCCTCGTTGCTGTGGCCTAGCCCGCGGACCAGGGCCTCGCCGGCCTTTCTCTTGTCCTCACCGCTGTTGATGGTCAGCTTGCGGCGCGTGGCTGTGGCCAGATCTCGGTCGGTGTCGGCCAGCAGACCGATCAGCTTGTCGAATTGCTTGAGCTCGGACCACCCGCGAAAGGCCGTCCAGCGTTCGTACGTCGTGGAGCCACCGGCCAGAATGTCATAGAGTCGCAGCCTGGGCCCCGCGCTCCAGGCCTTGAGGCTCGCCGTTGCGGTCGCGATCAGGGTCCTGTCTTTCCCCGCGGCCCGCACCAGCATCGCCCCGACCTGGACATTGTCTTTGCCGACCTGTCCCAGTAACTCGGCCACCTTGATTCGTGTCCGTTTGTCGGGATGGGTCAGCGCCCCAGTCAACTGCGGGATTGCCTTGGGGGCCTCCAGCGTGCGGATCTGGGCCAGTGACAGGGCGGCGGCCAGTCGGGCCTCCGAGGTTCCCTGGCTCAGTGCCACGGTCAGCTTGGGAGCAGCCGGTGCGCCGATCGAGATCAGTGCCTCGCTCGCCTTCTTGCGTACCTCGGCGTCGCTGTGGACCAGCGCACCGATGAGCGCTGGCACGGCGCTGGAGCCGAAGCCGGCCAAGCCTTCCAGCGCCTTGAGTCTTCGGGAGCCGTCATCACTGGTCAGCGTCCTGGCCAGTCGGTCGAGTAGGCCTCCCGCGCTGCGCCCGGACCGGAGTACTTGGGTCACCACATCGCGACCGTCTTTTGCGTCGCCCATCAGCGCCTCGTACATCAGCTTGCTCAAGGCGTCGTCGTCGATGTCCGTCTTGCCCAGCAGG
>CAZANL010000463.1:0-4511 GCA_964486115.1 uncultured Planctomycetota bacterium | reverse complement strand
TGGCCCGATCTCCTTCTCGATGTCGCCACTCGTTATGATCTCGCCATTGACCTTGGCCACGATCCACTCCGCCTTGGGCTGGTCCTTGGCCACGGCAAGCGCCGGCGCCAGCATGAGCAACACGATCAGGAAAACGCCCGAACGGCCACGGTTATTTGAGTGTTGGCAGGTCTTTCGGTCGTGCACAGGTCTAGTCCTCGCGGTCAAGGCATGGCCTCTAGAGGCCGTTACAGGCCTAGCAGGCATGATTATAAGCGTTTGCGGGCTTGTGTCAATTTGCTATCATACCCCGCGATATCGATGGAAATCGTACTCTATCCAGACCCGGTACTCGAGCAGGAAGGTGCGCTCATCACTGTCTTCGATGATGAGCTTCGGGAAAAAGTGTGCCTGATGTTCGAGACGATGTACGCCGCCCGCGGCGTCGGCCTCGCAGCCCCACAGGTCGGCTGGAGCGCCAAGCTTTTCGTGGTCAACCCGACCGGAGGCGAGGACCCGGAGCAGGACCTCGTTTTCATCAACCCACAAATTGTCAGCAAGGCCGGGCGCAAGATCGCCGAGGAGGGCTGCCTGTCATTTCCGGACATGACGGTGCACGTCCCTCGGGCGGTGCGTATTCTCGCCCAGGCGCAGGACCTGGCGGGCAACCGGTTCGAGATGAGGCTGGAAGATCTGCCCGCACGTATCATTCAGCACGAATACGATCACGTGATGGGTATCCTGTTCATCACCAAGATGATGCCGGCCGACCGCATCGCCGTGGATAAGAAACTCAAGGATCTCCGGGCAAGGGTCAAGGCGAGCTAGCTCCCTTGGAGATCGTCCAGGGACACCAGAACCTTGTTCCCGGTCGCTGGACCAGTGGAGCGGTCACACTTGGGGTTTTCGACGGGGTCCACCGCGGCCATCAGGTGGTCATTTCCCGCGCACTCGAGTTGAGCCGCGAGTTGAGCGAGCCCGCTGTCGTGATCACCTTCGGGCAGCACCCCCGGGAAACTCTGACCAACGCAGGACCGCGACTGATCGTGCCACTCAGCTACCGGCTTCTCCAGTTCGAACAGTTGGGCGTCGAGCGCTGCCTGGTCCTGGCCTTCGACCGCGCGCTTGCTGCCCTACCACCGGAGCAGTTCGTCGAGCAGGTCTTGATCGAGCGAATTGGCGCTCACTCAGTGGTCCTGGGCTACGACTGTCGCTTCGGCAAGAGCGGTGCAGGCAGCGCGGATTACCTGGAGGAAAATCGTGAACGCTTTGGGTTGAATGTCGAGAAGGTGGGACCGGTGACGGTCGACGGGCACGGTGTGTCGAGCACGATCATCAGGGAAGCGATCCAGGCCGGCGCAATGGGGTTTGCTGCAGAACTACTCGGCCATCCCGTCACGCTCCATGGTCTGATCGAACAAGGTGACCAGCGAGGCCGCACGATCGGCTTTCCCACCGCCAACATCGACCCCGCTGGATTTCTAGTCCCTCAGCGGGGGGTCTACCTGGCGCACGCCATCCTGCAAGACATGCCCTACGACGCACTGGTCAACATAGGCACACGCCCCACCTTCGAGAGCTCCCAGAAGGTCGTCGTCGAGGCACACCTCAAGGGACTTGTGGAGGAAGTTTACGGCCTACCCTTGACCCTCCATCTGATCCGAAAAATCCGCGATGAAAAACAGTTCGAAAATGCCGAGCAACTGGCCGCACAGATTCGTCAGGATCTACACCAGCTAGAGTGTTAGCAGCCCGCCGAAAATGGCCCGCTCGCCATCCGTGGACATCGTGCCTGACGCGGACCGTACGGCTAGCTAACGCACCGATCGACTGGCCAGCGCGACAGACTGAAACAACACCATTTCCAGCTGAATCGTTGTTCGGTAGTCCGTAATTGCAGTTTATCGATAGGGCAGTATAATCGGCGTCTTACAATGGCTGAGCGGGTAGCTCAGCGGTAGAGCACCGGACTGAAAATCCGGGTGTCCCCGGTTCAAATCCGGGCCCGCTCATCTCAGCCTGTTGATGTCCATGTAGCTTGGCCTGCGATCAGGCAACCTCCTGCCCCTCTGGCCCCTTGCCACATCTGGAGTCGTCGGATGAACCGCAAGTTTCTGTTTTTCTATGTGATCGCTCCGGTCTTGCTTGCCGTGCTCTTTTTCACCTTCGAAGGCTTCGCCAAGCGAAATGATGACAGAGTTTTCAAACAGGGTGAAGTCCTGGCCCAGGTTCGCCGCCTGATCCTCGACAGGTACGTCCAGGAGGTCGAGGAAAAAGAGGTCTACGAAAACGCCCTGCACGGCATGGTCCGTGGGCTCGACGCGCACTGCCGCTACCTGGACGCCGAGACGCTCCAGCAGATGGAGGCAGACAGCGACGGGGAATTCGGCGGCCTGGGCATCCAGGTCAGTATGCAGAACGAATACATCACCGTTATCAGTCCAATCTCCGGGAGTCCCGCCGCCAGGGCCGGCATCCTGCCGGGGGATCGGATTCTCGAGATCGAGGGCCAGTCGACCGAAGATTACACACTCTCAGATGCCGTCCGAATCCTGCGCGGCAAACCCGGGACCAAGGTCACTATCACGATCATCCATCGCGGTGCGAGCAAGTCGCTCAAGGTCACGCTGACGCGTGCGATCATCCAGGTCAAGAGCATCAAGTTCGCACGGATTGTCGACACGCGACACGGTATCGCAACGCTCTTGCTCACCAGCTTCCAGGAGACGACCGCGAGTGAGCTGCTAAAGGCGATGAAGAAGCTCGATAAGCAGGGCATGAAGTCACTGGTGCTGGACCTCCGAGGCAACCCCGGTGGTCTGCTCCGCCAGTCCCAGTTGGTCGCAGACACCTTCATCGAGAAGGGCGTGATCGTGTCTATTCGCGGTCGTTTGAAGGACTCGGCACAAGTCCTCGAGGCCACCGCGGAGGGGACCTGGAGCAAGCTGCCGATGGTGGTGCTGATCAACAGTGGATCTGCCAGCGCATCCGAGATTGTCGCCGGAGCACTTCAAGACCATCGGCGAGCGCTGATCGTGGGAGAACGCAGCTACGGCAAGGGCTCGGTTCAGAACATCATCAGACTGGGTGACTACAAGACCGCGTTGAAGCTGACCACCGCTTACTACTACACCCCCGCAGGCCGCAACATCAACAGGACAAAGAAGAACCGAGGCGGCATCGAACCGGACATCGCGGTCAAGTTCTCGCTGCAAGACTGGAAAGACTACGCCGAGATTCGGCGCAGACTGAGCATCAAGTACAACGAGAAAGACTCGAAGAAACCCAAGGACAAGCGACAGCTTCGCGATCGGCAACTCGATCAGGCCGTCGAACTACTGCGCGGCAAACGCGTCTACGACAAGCTGCCGCTCAAAGCGAAGAAATCAGGCAAGCGCTGAGATGACACTGCTTCTCGGAATCGAGACCTCGTGTGATGAGACAGCGACGGCCGTAGTCGACTCCGGCCGAGAAATTCGTGCCAATCTCGTCGCATCCCAAGAGGCAATTCATGCCCCGTGGGGCGGTGTCGTGCCCGAACTGGCAAGTCGGGCGCACACCGAGCGGATCACCCAGATGATCCAGGGGGCACTGGCCGAAGCCGGCGTTACGGCGGGTGAACTGGCGGGCGTCGCGGTCACCGCCCGACCCGGTCTGATCGGAGCACTGCTCGTCGGCGTCTGCGCCGCCAAGGCATACGCCTGGTCTCACGCACTGCCGCTGATCGACGTGAACCACATCGAAGCCCACGTCTACTCTCCGTGTCTGGAGCAAGCGCTGGAGCCGCCATATCTGTCGCTCGTCGCCTCGGGCGGCCATACTGCGCTCTACCGTGCAGAGGCACATGGCCATTATCGACTGCTGGGCCAGACACGAGACGATGCGGCCGGAGAAGCGTTCGACAAGGTGGCTGCCATGCTTGGATTGGGCTATCCCGGCGGCCCACTGATCGACCGTGAGGCGGCGGCCGGCAACCGGACGCGATATCGCCTCCCCCGTACGATGCTCGAGCCGGGGTCGGACGACTTCTCCTTCAGTGGCTTGAAGACCGCCGTCCTTTACAAGCTGCGAGGACAGGACGGGCAAGGAGAAGCTGACCCCATCGAGCCCGGAGACATGGCGGCCTCTTTCCAAGAGGCGCTGGTCGACGTTTTGGTGGCCAAGCTCGCGGCCGCAGCCGAACGAACTGGCGTCAAGCAGCTCGCACTCGCCGGCGGCGTAGCGTCGAACAGCCGCCTGCGGGAACGCGTAGAGCAGCTATGTTCCGAGAGAGGCTGGCGAGTCTTCATGCCTCCTGCCCCACTGTGCACCGACAATGCAGCAATGATCGCGGGCCTGGGTTACCACCACTGGAAGGCCGGACGACGGGCCGACTGGAGACTAGAACCGAGGGCCGGTCACTGATGTTCGAGGACCTCGGCTATGCCAAGCTGGATCACGACCGCCAGGCCCGCTGTGGGTTTCCCGAGGTGATCTATGGCCCAGGAAAAACGCCGGAGCAGCTGCTCGAGATCACTGCCGCGATCCTCGAA
>CAZANL010000462.1:0-4515 GCA_964486115.1 uncultured Planctomycetota bacterium | reverse complement strand
CGCTCGATTCTTGAAGATCTTGCAATGGAACGCAGGCTTGCCCACATAGTGAGGAGCATTGAAGAGACCCATCTCGGTCAACCGGGCGCTGACCGCATCGACCCCCCCCTTGATGATCGTCTCGTCCACGATGAGCGGCATCTTCCAGTAGGTATGCTCATCCCCCTCCGCCGCCCGGGGCAGGGTCAACCCAGGAATCTCGCCAACCAACTCGAAAAAACGCCGAGCATTTTCCTGGCGCTTACCAACGACCTCTTCGAGCCTTGGAAGCTGGGCCCGGCCAATCGCCCCTTGCAAATCGGTCAGCCGGTAGTTGGGCGCAAGGAATTCGTGGTCAGGATTCGACTCTTTGTAAGGCCAACTCTTGTTGATGAAGAGGAACATACGGCGCCGGAGATCACTATCGGAGGTGACGACCATCCCCCCCTCACCGGTCGTCATGTTCTGGGACGGATCGAACGAGTAGCAGGTAAGAAGCGGAAACGAACCGATCGGGCGCTCGTTGTAGGTCGCCCCGTGGGCCTGAGCGGCATCCCAGATGATGCGCACTCCCTTGGCGCGGCAGACCTCCTCGATCTGCCCGATCGACCCCGGGTTGCCGAACAGGTGCATCGGCACGGCGGCGCGAGTCCGCTCTCCGCCACGCCGCTCGATCTCTTCCGGGAGGATGGTGAACGTCTCCGGGTCCACATCGCAGAAGACTGGCACCGCGCCGGCAGCCACCACCATCGCCGCCGTGGCGATGAAGCCGAAGCCCGGGACCAACACCTCTTCTCCGGCCGGGACCGTGGCCATGTACGCACAGAGCAACGCCGCGGTTCCCGAGCTGGTCGCCACCCCCCAGGCGGCTCCCTCGGCCTCGGCAAAGGCCTGCTCGAAAGCGGCTGTCCTCTCACCCTCGGACAGCCTGCCTGACCGAAGCACTTCGGTCACGACGTCGATTTCAGCGGTATCGAGGGAGGGCGCCGCGATCGGCACCTGTTGGATCTTTGCGGTCGTCATGGCTTCAAGTTTCCCGTGTTGGGTTGTTGTCGGCTAGGTCGGTTACAGAAAATCGAGCAGATGGGCCATCTCGATGAAAGCCCGTGTTCCTTCGTGGCGAATACCCACGGCCTCGATGCGATCGATCACCTCCATTTGGCTGATCCCGGCCAGCCGAGCGATCTGGTCGGTCGGGACACAGGTCTCGCTGAGATTCAGTACATACCCCTCCGAGTGAAAGCGCTCGAGGAGCGTGATGAAGCGCGGATAGTCCTGCTCGGTCAGCACATCGCGGTCGGATGCGATCAGGCGAGCGAGATAGTAGCGCCGCAACCAGGTGCCGCGGATCTCCTGGTTGACGGCGGCGATCTGCTCCACCTGGCTCAGGTCACCGGCACCACACTCGATGGCGCTACGCAGCCGCTGCTGAAGCTCGGCCTGCTGGATCTCCAGCTCTCGCAAACGCTGCCTGACCTGCTGATCCGACCGGCTGCGGAGCCGGGCGTCGACCTCCCGCGCCAGCTCCTCGTCCTGCTGATCCAGCGCCAGCACCTTGACCGCCTCCAGGATATCCATCTCCGGCTCCGACTCGGTGTCCAGCCGCGTGTGGATCGCCTGCAGGGCGCGCCGGACGGTGGAGGAATCGGGGCGCACCGGCGTCGGGTCGACGCACTCCAGCCCATCCCGCTGACGCAGTCTCAGATCCAGCACCTCCACTCGCCCCCAGAACTGGTCGCTGATTTCCCGCTGCCGAGCCTCGCTGATCCGCCTGGGAAAGTGATAGGCCTCTAGCTTCTTGTCGGTGGCGCTCTCGAAGAACCGCCGATAGACCCGCTTGGCGCCATCATACTTGAGCACGACGATGTTGAAGTAGTCCAGCTGCCGGAGCCCAGAGCGGTCCTGGCTCGTGTTGATCAGCTTGTAGAACGTCGATATCAGCTTGCGCACATCGTCGTTTCGGGTGTAGACCGCGATATTCCGCTTGTTGATCAGCAGCTCGTAGATCGTCCGTGCGGCGATCTGCTGCGCGACCGGGTCCTGCGGATCCGTCTGCTGGACCTGCAGCGCCTCGCTGAGGAACACGACCAGGGAGAGTATCTCCTCGAACAGCTGAGGTTCGGAACCCTCGGACCGAGCCGCGCGGATCGCCGCACGCCGAGCGATCAGCCCCATCAGCGGCTCCACCTTGAGCAGCTGCTCGTAGACCTGCGTCAGGTCCGCTTTCTGAGCTGCGGGCAGCCCCTGATACTCCTGGCGACGTGTCTGGACCGCAGCCTGGGCCGCTTCGGCCATCCGAGCGACCTGCCCGGAGACCACGGGCAGCAGCAGCAGATTTGAAAACCCGTCCAGCGCCCGGGCAAAGCCGTTGAGAAAGACAAAGGTCCGGAACAGCGTGTCCCGGTCCAGGAATTCCAGCGCCTGCCGTAAGTACTTCTCGGGCGAAAATAGTACGCTGGCGTCATATAGCCCGATGTAGTTCTGCTCGCGCAGCAGCAGCGTCAGCGAGCTGACGAGATGGTTGGCGCTGTTCGAGTCCCCTTCCAGCACGTACCCGTCCGCGTAGTCCTGCTTGTCGAGCGCCGAGGTACTCTTGCTGGACATGAAACAATCTCCGATCGGATTCGGTAGGGCATCCGACTTCATCATAGCACGGGATCTGGTCGCCGGCAGCTTGACGGGTTCACAGAGCGCGCATCCTTCGATGCCGACGTCCGGAAACCCGCTTTGACACCACCCGAAGGGCACTTGAAAGGCGCGAGACGCCAGCAGGGTGGCGGGGCGATCGAGGACTGGCCGTCAAGGCCAGGAGCTACTGGGGGACCCCGAACAGCGCACGCTTGAGCATGCGCGCCCCGAAGTGGAGCTTCTCGCCCAGCGGCATTCGCTGGGTATTGGTCTTGACCACACCCTCGAAGTACGGCGGAACCGCCTGCGGTTCGACCAGCGCCTCGATGAACAGGGGGCCGTCGGTACCGATCAGCGCTCCGAGCCGCTGACCCACCTCGGCGTCGGAGGACAGCCGCGCAAACGGCATGCGAAAGGCGGCCGCCAGGCACTCGAAGTCCGGGTTGTGAATGTCGGTCGCCACGGTGCGCTTGTACACGCTGCGCTGACCGTGGGCAATCATGCTGTAGGTCGCGTCGTTGAAGACGATCACCTTGGGCGATCGTTGGCGGCCCATCGCCTCGACCAGCTCCATCGCGCTCATCCGGAACCCGCCGTCACCCAGCGTGGCGATCACCGGACGATCCCCCACCGCCCAGACGGCGCCGATGGCGGCCGGACAGCCGAAGCCCATCGAGCTGTAGTCGGTCGGCGCGATGTAGGTTCGCGGAGACAGCACCGGAAAGGCGGCCGCGGCCCAGAAGGTGTGGCTGCCGCTGTCGGTGACGATCACGGCATCACGAGGCAGGTGGCGGCGCAATTCAGCGAACAGATAACCCGGGTGAATCCGCTCGCCATTGACCGGGCCGTACGGCGTGGCCTTCAGCCGCCCGAGCTGCTCGCTCAACACCGGGTTGCCCGACGGAACGAAGTCGGCCAGCCGCGAGGCCAGCTGCGGTAGCACCGTCGTGGCGTCCCCGACCAGTCCGACCTCGGTCGGAATGTTGGCGCCGATCACCTCCGGGTCCGCGTCGAGGTGGACCACGCGGAGCTTCTTCGGTAGACCGAACGAGGCAGTCCCCACCTCGGCGAACCGAGCCCCGACGACCAGCAGCGTGTCCGCACGGACCAGCAGCTTGGCCGCTGCCGGCTCACCACCCGGCCCGGTGCCGTAACCGGCGGCCAGCCGGTGATCTTCGGGAATCACCCCCCGCCCGGAGAGCGTGGTCGCCACGGGCGCTTGCAGTCCTTCGGCCAGTTCGACCAGCGTGTCGGCCGCACCGAAGCAGCCCGCGCCGACATAGATCGCCAGCCGCTCCGATTCTCGCAGCACCGCAGCAGCGTGATCCAGTTCGGCGTCGGTCGGAGAAGGGAACGTCGGCGGCTGCACGACTTCCGCGGGTGACTTGCTCTTCTGCCAGAACAGGTTTGTCGGGACCTCGATCACGGTCGGCCCCGCTGGCGGCCTCACCGCAAGTTGATACGCCTCGTGAACCATCGCCTTCAGCTGACCCACCTGGGCGGCACTGAAGACCTGCTTGCATACCGGGCGAACCACTGCCGCCTGATCCATCTCGTGCAGCTGATACTTGAACTCGAGGTCGTTGCGGATCGCGGTCACCAGAACCAGCATCGGATGGCCATCGACGTACGCTTCAGCGATGCCGGACAGCGCGTGGGTCAGTCCAGCGCCGGGCACGATGGCCAGTACGGCGGGCCTGCCCGTCACTCCGGCGTAGCCACAGCCAATGAAGGCGGCACCCCGCTCACAGCTCGTCGGGACCGCCTCGATATGCTGGGCGGCGAACTCGTCGAACAACTCCAGCGTCTGGGCGCCGGGTAGCCCAAAAACTTGCGAGACACCCAGCTCGACCAGCGCTTCGGTTATCAGTTGCGCACCGGTGGCCATCAGGACCCACCAGGGTATCA
>CAZANL010000461.1:1552-4518 GCA_964486115.1 uncultured Planctomycetota bacterium | reverse complement strand
TCAGCTCGTGCGAGGGGAAATCCCCGACCGGCTACGTGAGCTCGGCCAGGCCTCGATCGGGACCCACTTCCTCAAACACTACCGCGGGTATCTGCAGGGCAAGCGCCGAGAGTTGGCTAGCCAGGGCGAGAACCCCTCGATCAAGACCCTGCTCTACGTGTATCGCGTCGGCTTGACCGGACTTCATCTGCTGCGTACGGGAGAGTGTCTGCTAGACGTCGAACCGCTGTCCGTGCTGTACGGCTTTCCGGAGGTGCCGGACCTGATCGCCCTGAAGACTGTCGAGAGGGCGACCGCGCAGGCACCCTTCGATCCAGAGCCCCTGGATCGTCTCGACGTCGAACTGGAGGCCGCACTGCAGCAGAGTCCGCTGGCCACGGCTGCTCCCAACGCCAGGGAGTTCGATGCGTTACTCAACGCCCTCCGACGGGCGCGTCAGGCACAGAACAGCAGCGACGCGTAGCCGACGAAGGAGTCGGACTGGATCTCGGGGCGAACCTCGAGGCTGGACGTGTGATGGATCAGCTGTCCGTGGGTCGCTCCAAGCGCGTTGACAAACGTGATCGTGGCAGCGATCGCGCCTGAGCCGCAGGCATTTCGGTTACGCGCAACTTCGTCGATCACACCTTCCGCATCGAGGGCTTCAATGGCATCGATCACCCCCCGATCGTTGACCTCCTTGACCCAGGCATGCGCCTTACGCCCGATGCCTTGCGGGGCAAAACCAAACCGCTCTCCGTAATGTGTCAGGTCAGTCGATCCCAGCGCAACCACACGGCGTTCCAGGCGCTGGGCCTCGGCTGCCACCAGCCGCCCGACATCGATCCCGCGCGAGTCGGGCGGAACCGAGATCGGCAGCAGCCGGGCTGAAGGCAGAAGCTGTTTCTGGAACGGAAGCTCTACCTCGATCGCGTGCTCGCCCCGGTGAGGCTCGAAATCAGCGAACACGGTGTCACCGGCGACCGCAGCGGCCAGCTCGATGTCGATCGACATCTGGCCCAGCGGCGTTTCCCAGGCCCCGGCATTCCAGATGGACGGCTGTCGCACTCCGGGGACATGGACCGCACCGAAGATCACCACCGGACCGATCGCCTGCGGGTCCAGCTGTATAAACGTCGAGGCCGCGGTCTTGCCCGAGTAGACCCAGCCGGCGTGGGGGACGATCCCGCCGAGCACCTCACCCCGGGGCGTGACTCGGCGTGCGCCGCCCAAGCACTGCTCGATCAGCCGACTACAGCGGCTCTCCGACTCGGGATAGAACCCGCCCCAGTCGGCCGCAACGTACATGGGTCTAAGATCGCCGCTCACCGGGGGCGCCTGACATCGATCGCGGCCCAGTAGAGCTCCGCACGGTCGGGGTTTCGCCGGGCCTCCTCGAGCAGGTGTTCGAGCCGCACCTTCACCCGTCCGCTGAAGGCGGTCTTGCCGTTGTACGTCACCACCAGCGGTCGACTGAAGTCGACCAGTTCGGGTGCCAGGTGCACGCGCACCTTTCCCACGTGCGGATTGGCTGTCAGCTCGATGCGATTGGGTCCTGTCAGATGCCCCACGACGGAGAGCACCTTCTTTTCGTAGAACTCGACGATCACACGCAGCCGGTCTGCCTCGGCCAGCCGTCGAAACCCCGGGATCGACAGGGGTTTCTTGGGGTCCATCGCCTGTCGGTCATGGCTTAGGACCTGAAGCCAGTAGTTTCGCGCATGGCGACTGCCGGTCGCTCTCAGTGCGACCTTCTTGGGATAGTCCGGCTTGTGCACAGCCGAGACAAAACCCAGGAAGTCCGCTTCGGCACCCGGCACCTGCTCGTGCCCCAGCGCCGGCTCCTCCCGGTAGCGGACCTTATGGCCCAGGGTCTCCAGCCGAGTCATCGCGTAGCGCACACCGCGCACCAGGCGGGGATCGTCCAGGGCGCCCTGGGCACCGTAGACCGCGGTGTGCCTCAGTCCAGGCAGCAGTCGGTAGTGCTTGATGCGCGGACCACCGAGCAGCGAGAAGACCCCTGCGAACCGGTCGGGATGGTGCATGGCGATATCCCACGCGCCATGGGCGCCCATCGACACGCCCGCCAGATAGATCCGCCGCTCGTCGATCCACATCCGCCGACGCAACTGAGCCACAGCGGACAGGGTGATCGATCGTTCGCTCCGTGTTCCGCCCCACCCCTTGTCACGGAAGGTGGTCGCGGTGGGACAGCAGATAATCACTCGGTATTTCTCGGCCAGCGACTTCCAACGGGATATCGAGCGCGAACCATCTCCGCCCTTGCCGTGGTTGAAGACCAGCAGCGGCCAACGCTCGAACGGGGTATAGCCGCGTGGGGTGTAGAGCTGGTAGGTCGTCTTGCTCCCGTCTTCCCGGATCACCAGTTCGGCCTTGCTGACGCCACTGTTGGTCGGTCCGGTAGGCCGTATTCCCTGTCGGAGGATCAGAGCCAAGTTGGCGATGCTGAGTTTGGGAAACGTCCGCGGCAGTTCCTGGACCAGCTTGCGACGCTCAGCCGCTGATGCACTCTGGCGGTACCGGCGACACCAGGCCTCGATGGCCAGGATCAGGGAGGGAGCAAGCTCGAGGATCTCTGGCGTGTAGCGATATGCCAGGCTGACATCCAGCCGCCGCAATTGCTCGAGGGCTGCCTCACGGCTGCCTGGTGAGGCGGGCAGCCGCGGGGAGAGCAGTTCGACCGCACTGGGTGTCAGCCCCCCTCGAAGCCGGGCGACGAAAGCACGCTCCAGCGTGTCTGCGGTGGGATGAAGTTGTTTCTCCAACTCCATCAGTTTCGCCAGGAGTTTGATCCGAGAACCCTCTGCCTGCTCCCACACAGAGAGCAGCTCCTTTCCCTTGGGCTCTAGTTTCTCCAGCCCCGCAGCCAGCAGTTTCCGTAGCTGGGCCAGCGCGGAAGCTGCCCGGCCGGCCCGCCAATCCGCCTCGACCCGTTCCAGCTTTTTCCGTATTCGATGATCGAGAAG
>CAZANL010000461.1:0-1542 GCA_964486115.1 uncultured Planctomycetota bacterium | reverse complement strand
CCTCGGCGGTCAGGCCCGCGGACAGCTCCATCGCGATGGCCGCCTCCTTGGCGGCCTCGGCGAAATAACCCTGCTGCTCGAGCCAACGAGCGAGTGACAGACGAAATCGTCCGTCCCGCTTTTTGCCGAAGCGAAGCTTGATCCGGTACGCCAGCAGGACCGGATAGCCCGAGAGTTCGGTCTCCGTGGTCACGGGCCATTGGATGCCATCCAGCGTGATCACGCCATCGCGCGGCATCCCCGAGATCCGGGCAGGGACCGCCCGGCCGCCAGCTTTGGCATGGGTCAGATGGATCGTGCCGCTCTTCTCGTCTATCAACACGACCCGCCCGATCTTGGCCCCATCGACATACCGCCGACGGCCAATCAACTGGACGTGCTCCTTGAGCATCCAGCGGCCTTCGTGCTTGACCATCCCCGCCGCACGCATCGACTCGTCGTGGGTCATCCACTTGTCGCCGCGGAGCACGTACCCCAACGCCTCGCGCGCTGCCACGTTGTCTGGAGCGAGCGCGAGCACCTCGCGATATAGCGTTCGCATTTCGCGCGGCAGCTTGTTCGACTTACACCAGACAGCCAGCCCGATGCGGCCCGATACATCTGTCTTGGCCAATGCGGCGTAGCGCTTCTCGAACAGCTGCCGCGCGCTGGCCTTCTTGACGATCCGCAGTACCTCTGACTTGTTCACGCTCAGTGAGCCGAAACGCATCTTGACCGTGATCCTCTGGCCGTGATCGGTGACAGTGCCTTCCAGCGTGCGCCCGTCCCGCAAATGCACCACATCTGCCAGACCAAACACCACAACCAGCGGAAAGAGAGCCAGCAACCAGAGACAGATGCGCATTATTCCAGGGAGATCTGGTACTCCTTCAGCTTCTTGTCGAGCGTCGGTCGGGAAACCTTGAGCAGCTTGGCTAGCTCGACCTTCTTCGAAGTGCGCTGGATTGCGCGCTGGATGCATGTCTTCTCGATCCAGCGGGTGATCTCGGGAAGCGCCAGATCGAACTCTTCTATCCTGCTCGAGATTTCGGAGAAGAACTTGTTCTCCCTCAGATCTGGCGGGAGATCCTCAACCGTCATGACTTCGGTCTCGGCCAACACGACTGCCCGTTCGACGATGTTCTGTAGCTCCCGCACGTTGCCCGGCCACGGATACCCATGAAGCACGGTCATCGCGTCGGGTGTAATTCCTCGAACGTTCTTGCCGTTGCGTTTGGCGAACTGATTGAGGAAGTGATTGACCAACAGCGTCAGGTCCTGCTTGCGCTCACGCAGTGGAGGCACATGGAGCGGGACGACCGCGAGCCGGTAGAACAGATCTTGGCGGAAGAGCTTTTCCTCGATCAGCTGTTCCAGGTCGCGGTTGGTAGCGGCCATGATCCGAACATCCACTGTGATGGGCTTGATCCCGCCGACGCGCAGGAACTGGCGCTCCTGCAGTACCCGTAGCAATATGACCTGGACCGGTGGGCTGATGTCGCCCACCTCATCGAGAAACAGAGTGCCTCCATGAGCCAGCTCGAATTTGCCGGGCTTCTGCTT
>CAZANL010000460.1:1244-4528 GCA_964486115.1 uncultured Planctomycetota bacterium | reverse complement strand
CTGCCCGATGGGGAAGACCTTGATCAGCCTGGCGCCTCCCCGGTAGGCGCGCAACATCTCGGTGGGTGTGGCGCTGCCGGGGACGGCCAGCACGTCCCGATCTGCGCAGCGGGTGACCACTTCGGGATCGAAGACCGGGCTCAAGGCGAAGCGACCGCCTACATCGGCCACGCGGTCCGCATCCTCCACACTCAGGACGGTTCCCGCACCGAGGACCGCTCGGGGATCGTCGCGGAACTCGTCGATCAGGCTCAGTGCCCCCGGGGTGGTCAGCGTGATCTCGATCAGGCTCAGGCCACCCTCGAGAACGGCCTGGATCGATTCACGGGCGGCGACCGTGCTCTGCCTGCGGATGCAGACGATGACGGGGCAGGCGCGGATCGCGTCGAAGGTCTGGTCGATGGGGCTCACCATCGCCTCATCATACCGCCTAGCTGGCGCGTTACAATTTGATCGCGCCAGCCAGATCCTCGTTTTGCGCCATCCTGCTCGGGGGCCAATTCCTAGCGATAGGCGTACAGCGCACCATCGGCGAGCAGCGAGTTGATTCCCGTCGACAATTCCTTCTGGCCCACGTAGCCCAGGCTGATCGTCTTGCGCAGGGACTCGGCTTCGCTGGAGCCGGCCAGCCGGATGGCTGCGAAGAAGAGCTTGTCTCCGCTCAAGTCCCCTGGGGTCACCTTGCCGATCACGCTCAATCCCAGCAGTCGTCGAGCCGCTTGAACGGCAAGGCTCGTGCCTTTCAGGCCCGCGACCGCATCCTCGAAGCCCTTGGTATCGGTGGCCAGGCCCGCGCGCCGGGCCCGGTCGATCGCCAGGGCGGCATACACCAGCGACCGGGAGTCGACAAATTCCCCCGGTACGAGTCCGGCGAGCAGTTTCTGGGCCTTCGCCCTGTCCGAGGCGTTGCCGTCCAGCTCGTGGGAGCGGGAGAATACGGCTATTGCCAGCGCCCGCTCGACAGGAGACCTCGGGTCGAGGTCGTCTAGCAGGGTGGCCAACACCTGGCTGTGTGGGCCAAAGCTACGACACGAGCCGGACTGGGCCAGGGCATAGGCCAGCTTGAGGCGTACCCCGCGGCCGGCCGGGAGTGTCTTCGCTTCGAGACTGGCGAGGAATCGGTGACGGGCCTGTGTGGGGGCGTTGATCTTTCGCTTGTCCGCGTTCTTGAGCAATTTGCCGCGGGGTTTGGGCGATGGCTGGGTAGAGCTGGCCTGCCTTTTCTTCTTGAGTTGACGCGAGTTGGGGGCGGTCGGGGTAGCGTGCGCGGAGCCGCTTTTTCCCGTGCGGAGGGACGGTCCACTGCCGCTGCCGGCCCCCTTGCTACTGCTCGGCGAAACGCTGGACCCGAGTTGCCTGGGGGCCTGGGGACGACTATTCGCAGAGTTGTTAGGCTTTCGCTGCACGGTGCCGGCGAAGGCCTTCTTCTCTCGCTTCACGTCCTGATCCTGCTCGGCGGCCGGTGATGGCTTGCCGTCTTCGGTTACGACCAGGAAGCTGGTGTAACGGGTGGCCAGGCTGTACTTGGTCGAGAGTGCGATCACCTCGGATTTGAGCTCCTTGCTGTTGTCTTGCTGCAGATCCAGCTCGTCCAGCAAGTACTGGATCTTGGTCAGCGCGTAGAGCCTGGGCAGGAAAGACTTGTTGGTCGAGTCAGCGGTAAAATCGAATGTTCCGCTGAAGTGCTGAACCTCTCGGCCGAACGAGCCGCGCATCAACACCTCGTGTTTACCCGGATTGCTATAGCGCCCGAGCATCAGCACCTGCTGTCCCGCAAACAGAAAGGTCAGGTCCTTGGGATAACGCGCCTTCATCCCCAGCTTGCCGAAGTCGAAGGTCAGGTTGCTGAGGATCGGGTCGCGCACCTTCTTCTGGAAGTCGCTGACGGTCAGTTCGAGCTTGGAGCCGTCCCGCACGAAGGCGCTCGCACCGCGCGTCTTGTTCGCCAGACGACGCAGCATCAATTCATTGAGGTCCGAGCCAATGCCGAAGGTATACAAGCGAACGTTGTCACGCAGACGCTTGACGGTGTTTTCGATGATCCTCTGTGGATGCGTTTCGCCCGCTGAGGCGCGGCCGTCGGTCAAGAAGATCACGATGTGGGGCCGATTGTTGTCCGCTGGTGCGATGTCGAGCGCCTTGGTCAGAGCCGCGTCGATATTGGTGCCGCCGCCGGCGCGGAGGCTGTTGATGTGATTCTCGGCAGCGCGGAGATTGGCCATGGTCGGGTGGAGCATACGGGGGGAGTAAGGGGCCGCGTTGGCGTTGAAGCGGACGATGTTGAAGCGGTCCTTGGGCTTGAGGCTGCGGACGCAGTACAGTAGCGCCTGTTTGGCTTGTTGCATCTTGGGGCCGTTCATACTGCCCGAGATGTCGATGATGAAGGTCATGTCCTTCGGTGCGACCTCGGCGGGGGCCAGCTTGGCCTTGGGCGTGATCAATGCCATGAAATACCCGTCCGCGGAGCCCTTGCGAAAGCTGATCAGGTCAAGTCCCGTCGTCTTGCGCGAGAGCATGTAGTCGAACTGCACGCCCTTTTCCAGGCGCTTGTCCTTCGCGCTGAAAGTTGCGCTGGCCTCGTGCTTTCCGCGATTGATCTTCAGCTTGAGCCCGCTGTTGAAGGCTGTGGTGATCGGGACCCGGCTGGTCAGAGAGAGGTCGAATCGGAACGAACCCTGTCTGACCTGACCCACGGGATACTGGTAGCCGACTCGCCCCGAGTCGTATTGCAGAAGCTGGAGATAGGCCAGTTCGATCTTCTGCGTCGTGTTGGCCTTTATCGGATGGATCCGGGCGGTGAACAGCTCACCCTGCTGATGTTCGACGAGGGCTGTATTGTGGCCCTCGCGGACTGCCTTGTTGTAGGCTTTTCTGGCGGCGGTCTTCTCGAATACGCGGCCCTCGTGCCGCTTGCCGTCGATCCAGGTGACGAAGCTGAATAGCTTGGCGCCCTTGGGGCGGCGAAACTGATAGGTGCCGGTCAGATCCTGGTCGGTCGTGTTGCTGAAAACCTGGACCACGCGGGTGATGGCCACTTGATTGTCGATTGTCACGGTGACCTTGTGGTCAGCCAGCTCTAGTTGACTGGCTGTCGCGCCGTTGACGTGCAGCGAACCCGCAGCCAGGCTGGCCACCGGTAGTGAACTGATGAGGGCTGCTGTGCCGATAAGCCGAATGAGTTTCATTGCGTCCTCTTCTCCTGGTCAGGTGTGCTCTGGAGATTTGGACGGTTTGGATAGAGCTTTGTTCCCCGTTTATCTATTTCTTTTGAGTTGGAGGTTTGG
>CAZANL010000460.1:0-1221 GCA_964486115.1 uncultured Planctomycetota bacterium | reverse complement strand
AGGCTCCAGTTGATCCGCAGTTTGGGAGCGCCGGCGTAGGTCATTCGACCATCCTCGATCGTCAGCAGTCGGGCGCTGAAGCTGGTCTCTACGCGTTTCACCTGGACCTTGTCGGCTGCCATCAGGCGGAAATAGGCTACCCGTTCGGGGTGGACCGTGAGCAGCAGGTTTTCGCAATCCACCTTGAGAGTCCGGAACAAGACCCGTATCTTTCCCGTGCCAGCTGCCCCGCCGGAGGGGGTGAGCGACAGCTGCTCTCCGAAGATCTGGATTTGCTTGCGCTGGTCAGGGGAGACGGCCACGATTGCTCGATCACAGCGAATGTGCATCGGTACGGCGAGCAGGCTATCCAGCGAGTCATCCAGACGGGCGCGCTTGCCTTCGTGAGCGGGGCGCCGCAGTGTGCCGATGTCCTGACAGCCGGCAATCAGGGCTAACAGGATGATTAGGGTTGCTCGGGATGACATGGGCGCGTCGCTCAGCTGGATTTTTCGTGGATAAACGAGAGGATCTGGTCGGCTGCCGAGTCACTGGCGGGACGCGCAGTCTGGAGTGCCTCGCGGACCTTGACCAGATTTTCCAGGCACTCGGTTCGCTGTGCACCGTCCCAGAGCTCGACCACCTCTTCTGCAACCTGACGGCTGATGTCGCCGTGGAAGAGGTGTTCGGGAACGATCCGCTCACCGGCAACGATGTTGACCAGGCCGATGTGGTCGACTCGGAGGATGGGCAGGCAGCGTACGGTGGCGTGACCGGCCCATGAGAGCCGATAGAGGATCACCATCGGAGTCCCGAGGTAGGCCGTCTCGAGTGTCGCCGTGCCCGAGGTGACCAGGCAGACTCGAGCTAGCTGCATCACCGAGTGGGCTTCACCGACAACGATCTGCACTGGCAGCTTGCACCCGCGTATTGTCTCGCGGATTAGAGGTAGGTGTTTTTCGTCGGCTGCGGCAATAATGATGCTGTGTGGCCCGAGGCGATCGGCGAGACATTCGGCCGTGCGCAACATGACGGGCAGGATGCTGCGGATCTCCTGACTCCGGCTCCCCGGCATCAGGCCCAGTACGGGCTGGTTGCCCGATATGGCCTCGATCGCATCGATGTTGGGGGCGAACCGGTCGAGCTGTTCGGACAGTGGGTGCCCGACGAACGCGACGGGCACGCCTCGACGTCTGTAGAGCTCTTCTTCGAACGGAAAAATGACCAGCAGCTTGGTCACCA
>CAZANL010000459.1:0-4529 GCA_964486115.1 uncultured Planctomycetota bacterium | reverse complement strand
CAGTAACGGCGAGAGCCACTCGAACGTCGACAACAATCTGGACCAGGAGTCCGGAGCCGAGCCCGCCCGCCCAGAGCTGGAGCATCTTCCGGTTCACGAGCTGGTTCCCGACCCGGACCAGCCGCGACAGCTGTTCGACGCGGACGAACTCCGCGAGCTAGCTGACAGCATCAAGCTCCATGGGGTGCGCATGCCGGTAGAGTTCGACCGGCGCGATGGTCAGAAGGTGATCATTGACGGGGAGCGCCGGTGGCGCGCGGCAGGGCTCGCAGGGATTGATCTGATCCCTACGGTTGATCGGTCGTCCGACGATCTTGATGGTGCGGAGCGGATCGTCATTCAGCTGGTCCTCAACATGCAGCGCAGCAACCTGCACTACAGCGAGCTCGCGCCCGTGATCCACGACCTCGTTGCGAACAAGGATCGCACCGTCAGGGTGCTGGCTCAGCAGCTCGGCAAGAGCCATGGTCTGATCACCCAGCTCAACAGCATAGGCAAGGTGCTGAACGAGCTGGAAGACGACGTTCGAACAGAGGCTAGCGCGTCGATCACGCACAAGGCCATGTACGACCTCGTCAAGAAGCGTTCGGTTGAGGAAGGGGTCAAGGCAGTGGAGGGCAAGCTCGGCCAGCTGAACGCCCCTGAACCGGTGGTTCCGGCCGAGCAGGAAACCGCGGATGCGCCAGAGCGCTCCGCCTCCAGCGGCAGTGTGTGGCGCGCCACGCTCGAGGCCAAGGTAACCGTGACCGAGCTTGTCGAGAAGATCGTAGAGTGGTACGGAGAACCCGGTGAGCAGCATCTGCGTGAGCTGGCCGAGGAGCTGCAGGCGTGATCGATCCGCCGACCGTCGAGGTGCAAGTCCTTCCTCCCGTCGATCTAGATGGACCGGAGTATGAGCCCTATTCCATCAGCGAATCCAGGATCCTGGTAGATGGCGAGGAACTCGCCCCGTTCTCCGCCACCATCATCTGGGAAGACCTCGACGAGGAAGTCTATGTCCTGTCGATTCTGTTCCCGGATGGCGTGCACCGCACACTCGAGGTGACCTTCGCTCAGTTCGACAACTCGAGCTGGCTGAGGAAGCTCGGCACAAAGGGGATGGGGCGTGCCGCGGCCAGCGGTGGCTGGAAGGCGAAGCTGAAGACTGCAATCGCGGCCTTCAGTAAGGGCGTCACTCAACCGTTCGCCAGGCACAAGCACCTCGGCTGGTCGGCGCACGCCGACACCCACTACTACCGGCCGAAGGGCTCGGATCTGGACTCAGTGCTGGCAGGCTACGACCTGCCAGATCCACCCGTGGGGCCGACTTGCCGCGCGGCGGTGCTGGCGTCGCTGCAGATGCTCGAGGTGCTGCCCGATCGTCTTGCAATGCCGTTGCTCGGTGCCATCTATCGAGCCCCGCTCTGTCTCTGGGATCAGGCCGACGCCGTGCTTCTGCTTCACGGCAAGACCGGCTCGAAGAAGTCCGGTCTGATCGCCGAGGCGCAAGCGCACTTCGGGGCATTCCGATTCAACCGACTACCGGCGAGTTTCGAGTGGACCCCAGCCTCGCTCTTCCGCACATTGCATCTCGCTCGCGACACGCTCGTGACCATAGACGACCTGGATCCGGGAGGGGGCGGTGGTGAGGTCCGCAGCAAGCAGGCGAAGGCTGCTCGCATCATCCGTACGGTGGGAAACGGCGGCAGTCGGGGCAGATTGTCGGCGGGGGGGAGCGCATCGGACAATTTCGAACCCCGCGCGATGGTCGCAATGACCGCGGAGTACGTCCCCAGTGTGACGTCGCTCCGTGCCCGTCTGGTGCTCCTCGGGGTGGGTTCAGATGAAGTGGACGTTGCCACTCTCATTCGGTTAGGGCAACACCACGAGCAATATCGCTTGGCCATGGCGGCCTATGTCTGCTGGCTCAGGATCTGCTCGGCGCTGAAGTCGCAGTTCATTCCTCGGCAGCGGTTGTTCTGGACTCGACAACTAGGCCGTGACTGGACTGGGCACGACAGACTGCCGGGGAACTATGCCATGCTAATGACCGGCATCACCTATCTGGACTTCTTCCTGCATCATGTTTTCGACGGCCAGGTGCCAGATGTGGCAAAGGACCTGCAGGGCCGTGCTGCCAAGGTGTTCTTGGGTCTCATGAAGGATCAACAGAGGCTGTTGACAGAGGAGGATGTCCCCACCCGCTTCATGCGATTGCTGCGGTCGGCGATTAACCAGAAGCGCGTCCATCTGGCGCTGCCCGATGGTGGTGCCCCAGACTGCGCTACCGCATGGGGATGGCGGACAACGGTGAAGGGTTTCCGCGCAAGAGGAACCCTGATCGGATGGCTCGCCGGGCGCGAGGGTACCGCCTATTTTGATCCTGGGGCGCTGTTTTCGGCTGTCCGGCAGGAGGCGTCCAGGCAAGGGGAGCCGATCGCACTGCCGCGCCGCGCAATCTTCAACCAGCTGAGGGAGGAAGGCCTCTTACTGGAAGGCAACTCCGGATTCACACTGCGCAGGACCGTCGAGGGTAGGAGCCAAGCGGTTGTGTGGCTCGACTTGGAACGCGCCACAGAACGCGCGTCTGGGGGCGTTAGTGACTAAAACCAGGTGCCCTTCCGGGTCTGACCTGCATCAGTAGATGGGCCCCGGTCGTCCAGTGGCGATCGTCACGCGTTCCGAACAGGAGACATAGACACCTCGCGCGTAGCGATCAACGTGACGGTAGATCGCTTCCAGTTCCATCTGCTTGAACGTGTAGAATACAACCTCGACCCAGTCAGCCTCTCCACGCACTTCCGGACGCCAGTCCTCGGGTGCGGGGCTCTCCCAGGACCAGTACTCGGCTTCCCCTGGCGGTACCGGGTTGTCCAAGAGCATCATGTGGTCCGACCATCCGCAGCCGTGCCACATCGCGCCGAGTTCCTCCAGGCCCCGTTTCAGCAGCGAAGCGGAGAAGTACGCACGCGCTCGTCCCGTTCCCGTGATTACCTCCATGAAGTCATCCAGGCCGCCGGCTGGTCTTGGCGGCTTGAGGAACAGGTCCTCCATGGGCTCGCAGTCACTGGGCTCGGGAAACGGCGCGTCGACCGGCAGGGCCCAGACGACGCCGTTGCCATTTCCGCCTGCCCTGTACTGGTATGCCCGTAGCACGAACCCCGGCTTGACGCTCAGGGACTTGTACGAGTCCACGATCAGCATCGGGTCCAGGTCGCTTTTCGACCAGCCTTCCCGTCCAGGGCCTGGCTCTCGATGTACGCCGGGTACTCTCCGGCGCATCCGCCGCATGGCGGAGATCGTATACCTTCTCGATGTGCGCGTCATGGAGGGCTCATTCTACAGTGCACACGTTGCCGATGCCTGTTTGCGTTGCCGGGGGTAGCAGCGCTTGTCCCGGTTGTCTAGAATGGCCGAATGAGGGATGTGTCAGCTTCCACTGGACAACTCGAGATCGGCGAGATCGTTCGGGTTCGATCCCGCCAGTATCTGGTCGAGAACGTCACTCCTCCTCCTTCCCCCGAACAGGACACCCTGGTCCGGCTGTCCTGCCTGGACGACGACGCGCAGGGCGATCCGCTGGAAGTGCTCTGGGAGAGGGAAGTCGACGCCAGGCGCCTGACCGGAGATCCCTGGGCGAGCATCGCCTCCCGTGGGTTTGACGAGGCACGCTTGTTCTCTGCCTACCTGCATACGCTTCGTTGGAACTGCGTGACGGCCACCAACGCACAGCTGTTTCAGGCACCTTATCGAGCGGGCATCGAGGTCAAGGCCTACCAGCTCGAACCGCTGCGCAAGGCGCTCAGGATGCCCCGCGTCAACCTGTTCATTGCTGACGATGTGGGGCTCGGCAAGACGATTGAGGCAGGCCTGATCCTTCGTGAGCTACTGATGCGGCAGAAGGTGCGCCGGACCGTGATCTGCTGCCCGCCTTCGGTCGTGCGTCAGTGGCAGGAGGAGATGGAGCAACGCTTCGGCCTGACGTTCATGATCTACGACAGGGACTACGTCGCTGCCCGCCGTCGCGAGCGAGGCTACAGCGTCAATCCCTGGACCACTCACAGCCGCTTCATCATCTCGCAGGCGCTGATCCGCAACGAAGCGTATGCCGGGTCGTTGCGGGACTGGCTTGGCGACTTTCAGGCCGGTTCGCTGTTGATCCTGGACGAGGCCCACAACATTGCTCCCTCCAGCAGGTAGCTATCCTGGGGCCCCGCACCAGGAGGAACTCGACGCTCGGTACCGGGAAGTTCGGGAGCATCTCGCTCGTAGAGGACCTACTGACCTGGCAGCGGGGAACCGGGGTGCTCTACTCCACGACCAAGGCGTTCAAGGGACTGGAGGCGGAGGCCGTGATCCTCGTCGACATCGGAACGCCGGACAAGGGTTTCTTCACCATGGCGGATCTCTATGTGGCATGTTCACGAGGCAAGCACGAGCTCGTGGTCTGCACACACTCTGACGAGGTCGCGCACCTGCTGGGCTGACGTACGGCTGTGGCCTGCCCCCCAAAACCTAGTCCACCTGTTCGGTTAGAATTGGTGGCCAGA
>CAZANL010000458.1:0-4537 GCA_964486115.1 uncultured Planctomycetota bacterium | reverse complement strand
CAGGCGGTCGAGCAGTCGGGCATATCGGTACCGCAGCAGCAGACTGGCCGTTCGCCGCGTGAGCGGATCATTCGAGTGCCCGGCCAGCGCTCGGTCCACCTCCGCCCGCAGCAAGTCGGGCTCGAGCTCGGCCACCTTGGCGCGAGCCTCAGTCAACCCCTGCTGATGAGCCATGATCTCCCCCTGCTGGCGCTGTCGGTCAGGCCCAGCTGCGACTCGGCCCCGTCGAAGTCGAGCTGGAGTTTTTTCCGGCCTCCACCGCGCTTGAGCGCCCGCTCGGCCTTGAGCCGGTCCAGCACGAAGTGATTGAGCGCGCCCTTGATGTAATGAGGAAGATCGCAAACAACCCTTGGGAAAGCGCGAAACCGACCGCGGTTCCGATCGGCGCCACCGAGATATCCCGGCCGCTCCATGATGGTCGTGAGGAACTCCTGGATCAGGTCGCGGGCCTGGTCGACCGTGAAGCCCCAGCGGGGATGCCGCAGGTGTGCGTATAGCGGACGCCAGTAGCGTATGAGCAAGTCCTCCATCGCTTGCTGGGCATCGGGATGGCCGGGGTCGGCGACTTGCTGGATCGTCGACCAGTGTGTGGAAGGGAACCTCCCTTGAGCGGCTCCCCAGCTGCTCTTGGCGTGCATCACTATCCTCTGCGTGTCTGGCTCGCAGCATCATATCAAAGGTCATTTGAGGACCTCAAGGGCCCTGCGCTAGTCAGGCGCAGCCGGCCTGCGCCGGAGCGACCGCCTGACCGCCCAACCATCCGTAAAATCCCGGTATCGGCTAACAGCTGCGGGCCAGAGCACTTTCAAGACCGCCGCATCCCGCCTGGCGAGGGGCGGAAAGGGGCTGCCAGCGGCGGTTCAGCGGCCTGCTCGACTTGACATTCGATTTGGCGGCCCTACACTTACCCTGCTTTCGGGGAACTGGGATGTTTGAGGAGACTGCTGTGTTGTTGGTGCCGAAAGGGGCACGAACAGGGGTTTGCGCGCTGGCGTTGCTCTCGCTCGTGGGCTGCATGAGCCAGCCTGGAGCCTGGGGTCCAGCCGGACCCGTCGGCGACCTGGCCCCGGCAGCCACCTACGCGTCGCCGCCGCGCCCTCCGGTGGCCCACCCCGCCGATCCCGAGCTGCTCTCGCTGTGGCAGATAGCGCTGGTGGAGGACTTTCACAGCTACACGCAGGCCTGTCGCCGCATCATCGCGGGAGGACCGCGGAGCTTCCCCTTTTTGATCGAGAGACTGGACCAGCGCAGGCCCACCTCCTCCGGACTGCCAATGCCGCTGGCGCAGGCGCTCATTGGTCGCATCCTGGCCTCCCGATCGCTCGAGTCCCTCCACGAGCTGCTCGGCCACGGGGAGCCGGTGATCCGCTACGAGACCGCCCGCGTGCTGGCCGAGCGGGCCGCCCCCTCCTCGATCATCCACCTGAACAAGGCAATGGACGACCCCGACATGCACGTTCGCCGAGCCGTCGATCTGGCGCTGCGCGCCGCCGGCCAGTAAACTCTGCCCGGCAGAAAAAACCTGCTTACGGGTCCCGCACACGACCCACGCCGCCCACTCTCATGAACAGACCCCACGATTCGTTCGACGTGATCGTCATCGGCGCAGGCCACGCCGGCTGCGAAGCCGCCCTGGCCGCGGCCCGCATCGGTTGCCGGACGATGCTGGTGACGATGAGCCTGGACACGATCGCACAGATGTCCTGCAACCCGGCAATCGGCGGGCTGGGCAAGGGCCAGATCGTTCGGGAGATCGATGCGCTGGGCGGTGAAATGGGCCGGACAATCGACGCCACCGGGATCCAGTTCCGCGTACTCAACCAGGGCAAAGGCCCGGCCGTCCAGGCGCCCCGGGCCCAGGCCGAGAAGAAGCAGTACCAGCTCTCGATGAAGGCCCGCGTCGAGAAACAGGACGGCCTGCTGGTGCGACAGCACATGGTGGACGCCATCTTCGTCGAAGACGGCCGTGTGGTCGGCATGCGCACACGAGAGGGCCTGGTCTACGAAGCCCGCGCGGTGATCATCACCGCCGGAACCTTCCTCAAGGGGCTGCTCCACGTCGGACTGGCCCACTACAGTTCGGGGCGAGCGGGCGAATCGGCAGCCGACCGCCTGTCCGAGAGTTTCCGCGACCTGGGGATCGAGATCGCGCGATTCAAGACCGGCACGCCTCCTCGCATCAACGGCCGCACCGTCGACACCCGCCGGCTGGAGCCCCAGCGCGGAGACGAATTCCCCAGGCCCTTCAGCCACTTCACCGAGCGGATCGAGCGGCGTCAGATCGAGTGCTACCTGACCTACACGGGCCCGGAAACGCACGCCATCATCCGCGAGAACCTCGACCGCTCACCGCTCTACGCCGGTATCATCCAGGGCACCGGGCCACGCTACTGCCCCTCCATCGAGGACAAGGTGGTCAAGTTTCCCGACCGCGACCGCCATCAGGTGTTTCTCGAGCCGGAGGGCTACGAAACCCAGGAGTGGTACGTCAACGGGATCTCCACCTCCATCCCGCCCGACGCCCAGGATCGCATGGTCCGTTCCATTCCGGGCCTGGAGCGCGCCGAGATCATCCGCTACGGATACGCGATCGAGTACGACTACGCGCCGCCGACCCAGCTGCGCCACACCCTGGAGACGCTGCGGGTGGCGGGCCTCTATTTCGCGGGCCAGATCAACGGCACCTCGGGGTACGAGGAGGCGGCCGCGCAGGGGCTGATGGCCGGCATCAACGCGGCGCTCGCACTGCGCGGCGAGCCCCCGCTGGTGCTGGGGCGCCACGAGGCCTACATCGGCGTGATGATCGATGATCTGGTCACGCGGGGGGTCGAGGAGCCCTACCGGATGTTCACCTCGCGAGCCGAGTATCGTCTGCTGCTCAGAGCCGACAACGCCGACCGGCGGCTGTTTCGCCACGCGAACCGGGTCGGCCTGCTCGCCGCCCACGCCATCACCGAGCTGGACCGCCGCGAGACGCGGATCGAAGAACTCCAGGCGTACCTCGAGAAAAAGCACCACGGCACCAAGTCGCTGGCTGGGCTGTTGCGTCGGCCACAAATGACCTGGTCCGACCTCGAGGCGCTCGACGCGTCGCTGTCGGGAGTCGAGCCGGCGGTCAGCAGCCAGCTCGAGATCGAGTGCAAGTACCAGGGATACATCAACCGCCAGCAAGAGCAGATCGACCGCATGGCGGGAATGGAGCAGACCCCCATTCCAGACGATCTGGACTACCGCCAGATCAGTTCCCTGCGCCGAGAGGCGTGCGAGAAGCTCTCCAGCATCCTGCCCGCCACCCTGGGCCAGGCGGGCAGGATTTCAGGCGTCAGCCCGGCCGATCTGTCGGTCCTGGCGATCCACCTGCACCTGCGGTCCCGGCAAGCCTGAACCCCCGCCCACGACTCAACATATGGTGTACCACAGGTAAACACCCCCTACAATTTGTCTTCTGTGCTTGACAGTCCCACCTAGCCGCTATACTGTGAGTGGCCTTCGAAAGAAGACATATAACGAGGAGGAGTCAGGGAGTCCAATGAGCTTCAACAAAGTGATCTTGATGGGAAATTTGACCCGCGACCCGGAAGTTCGGACCGTGGGCACGGGTTCGACAGTCTGCGATCTCGGGGTCAACCGCAAGTTCCGCACCCAGAATGGTGAGATGAAGGAAGAGACCACCTTCGTCGATGTGGCGGTCTGGGGCCGCCAGGGCGAAAACGTCAAGCGCTACCTGTCGAAGGGCGACCCGATCCTGATCGAAGGCCGCCTCAAGTTCGACAGCTGGCAGGCCCAGGACGGAACCCGTCGCAGCAAGCTCTCGGTGGTCGGCGAGAATGTACGCTTCCTCCCACGACGCAGCGGAGGCGGCGAGGGAAGCGAGAACGGCCAGCAGGATCCTTTCGCCGATCAGCGCCAGGACTATGCACCGGCCCAAGCTCCGGCATCCGGCATGCCGTTCGGGGACTCTCCCATCCCAGAGGACGACGTCCCGTTCTAGCGACCGAACGCTGACAGGCTGCGGGAGACATGTACGACTATCTGGAAGGCACATTGGTTTCCCGCAAGCCGGTCCGCGCCGTGGTGGACGTCGGCGGGGTTGGATACGCGATCTGCATCCCGCTATCCACATACACCCGGCTGCCCGATCGCGGTAACCGCGTCCAGCTACTGACCCACCTCCAGGTGCGAGACGACGCGCACGTGCTGTTCGGGTTCTACACCGGAGAAGAGCGCGAGTTGTTTCGCAATCTCATCGGAATCAGTGGGGTCGGTCCGTCTGTCGCGATCCAGATCCTCTCGGGCGTGTCGATCGACCGCTTCTACGACGCGATCGAGGCGGGCGACGAAGCTATGCTGACCAGCATCCGCGGTATCGGCAAGAAGACCGCGCCCCGGCTGATCATCGAGCTGTCAGGCAAGCTCCCCGAGAACAGGAAACACCGGGTCGCCCAATCGGACACCGACGGGGCCGAGGAGGACGTGGACGGCCTGATCCTGATCGAATCCCGATCGGCCCTGGAGACCCTGGGGTTCAAGCCGGACA
>CAZANL010000457.1:0-4538 GCA_964486115.1 uncultured Planctomycetota bacterium | reverse complement strand
ATCTGACCCTTCGCTGGCGAGTCGACGAATCGGTCACCCTGAGCGCAGGGGCCGCCGCACTGCTCGACAGCGAGCACTTCGAGGATCGCGACGGCAAGAGCACCGGGCTGCTGGTGTATCTCGAAGCGGAGTGGAAGTTCTGACGAGGGACCACTGCCGGTCCACAATCGCCGCCGATCGAACCGCTGACTAGGGCAGGATCTGCTTGTCCTTGGCCCGCTGGCCCTCTTCGTCTTCGTTCAGTCGGAGCGCGACTGAAATTGGCAGCAGCAAGACATCCATTCCCAGGCTCATCGGCAGATCGATGACATAGAAGGGAATGAGGACACGGTCCATCGGAGCGGGAGCGGAGATCTGCCGCCAATCCCGCTGTACCCCCCCCATGATCCGCAGGCCGTTGTCATCCAGGTCGGTGATCGTCCCGCAACTGCAGATAAGCACGAGGACCAGCAGCAAGCCGAGGCTTCGCATTGCCCATAACCTTATCAGCTAGCCAGACCAAATCCAGCTTGAAACAACCCTCAAACCACACTATATTGATCTTTGGAGAGAGAAGAGGCCCCGGAGGTACCATGTGGCTTCACACCGGAAACGCCTCGATCGCAAGCGTGCTAGCAGCCCTCTTTTCGACATCCCTTGCCCTTGCACAACCCACGCTGATCGATCAACTCGACGATCCGCACCCTGCCAGGTCTCGAGAAGCCGCCAACCGCCTGGGTCGCCAGGGGAAGCTGGTCATTCCCGAGTTGACCCAGGCCTTCGAGCTGCGCAACAGACACGTGATTCGGCACGTCATCCGCGCGCTGGTGCGAATCGGCCAACCCGCCTGGCCTACGATCGAACGCGGCGCGAGCCACGACAACCCGTTCGTGCGGCTGTTTGCGCTGCAGGCGATCGCCAACCGCGCCGAGGCCGCCGGACTCGAGGAACTCGTTCGAGCCCGCCTGGAGGACCCCGATCCGCTGGTCCGCGAGCAAGCCGCCGCATCGCTGACCCGCTACACCTCGCACCAGACCTACCAAGCGCTCTGCCGAGCCACCCGCGACCGCGAACCCGGCGTACGCCAGGAAGCGCTACGCAGCCTGGGCCAGGTGGCCCGCCGCTCGGTGCCGGAGGAGGTGCTCGACGCCCTGGCCGATCCGGTACAGTCCAACCGACTCGCCGCACTCGAGACACTGCGACGACTGGATCCCAGACTCCGCGGAGTACCCGGAACCCGACGAACCGCGCTTGCCTCCACCCTGCTGGAGGCCGGACACACACGAGAGGCTGGACAGCTGCTCCTGCAGGCAGACCCGAAGGACCACCAGGTACAATACCTACTCGGAGTCTGGCGCCACGCACGCGGAGAGCCACGAGCGCGGGATGCCGCTTTCGCGCACGCTATGCGGCTGGCACCGGGCTACGCGCGGCCCCGACAGTTCCAGGTACAACGGCAGCTCGAGAGTGGCGACCTGGCGGCCGCTCGCGAGACGCTCAGCGCACTGCTCAGAAAGCCAGACAGGAGAACACTGTGGCTGCAGGTACGCTGCGCCGAGTTGTCCGGCCGGACCTCCGACGTGCTGGGCGCACTCCGCAGGCTGCTGTCGCTTCATGCGGATGATCTGGACGCGACGATCGAGCTGGCACGCCAGCAGTTTCGCGCGGAGAACTATGAGATGGCACTTCCCACGCTGCGCCGCTGGGTCTCCCGGCAGCCTTATCGAGTGGAAGCTCACAACCTTCTCGGTCTGACCCACAAACACGCGGGGCGACTTGCCGCGGCAGAGCGGGCCTTCAAGATCGGCCTGGAACACGACAGCCGGTCGCCCGCCTTACTGTACAATCTTGGCGTGCTCTACGACGACAAGCTGATACAGCCCAAGAAAGCGCTGCGCTGCTTTCGCCGCTATCTGGCCATCGGTGGCAAGAACCCCGATGTGCCGGCCTTCGTCGCGGCGATCGAAGCGCGGCTCGCTCCCGGAACCAGACGGGAGATGGCTGCCGCTCGTGGGCTGGCCGAGCAAGGCTTCGACAGCGCCGCCCTGATCTATCTGCGCAAGGTCCTCGCTCGCAAACCACGACACCCGGACGCTTCGCGGATGGCGGGACAGATATTGCTCCGGCGTCGACAGGGGCTGGCAGCTCTGCGCCATCTCACACGTGTCAAGAACACGCCGCCCGCCACACTGGAGCGCGCTATCCCCCTTATCACCAGGCCACTCGAGCTCAAGGAGGCCGCAGCTCTGCTGTTCGATGTGGGCCGAACCGATCTGGCGCTGGCCGCGTCAACTCGCTGCCGCGACAAGCTCTTTGGCGCAGCCGACTTCCAGTATTTGAGAGGTGAGATACTCCGGACGCTGGGCCGCAATAAGGAGGCGATGACCCATTACCGGCTGGCCGCTCAGCTGAACGTCTACTTCGGCCTGCCTCACCTGCGGATGGCCCAGATCGAGGACGCCCGCGGACAGCTGGCTCGCGCGCTGGACCATTATCGCAGCTACCTGTCCCGCTGCGTCTCACACACCCAGTCGGACAAGCGAGCAGCACAGATCGAGAAGCTCCTGCGGTGAGAGAGTTCGAGTTCCTTCGGCGCATTCGAGCGGAGCTGCCAACCGCCAAGGATGGAATCCTCATCGGCTCGGGCGATGACTGCGCCCACCTCGACCCCGATGGTCGACCGCTGGTCGTCACGACCGACCAACTCGTGGCCGGGGTTCATTTCGACGACAGCGCCAGCCCCGAACAGATCGGCTTCAAAGCGGTGGCCGTCAGCCTCTCCGATATCGCAGCAATGGGCGCTCAGCCGTGGACCTGGGTCGCCGGCTTCGGAATGCCTGACGACCTGCCCGAAGTGTTCGCCGAGCGTGTCTTGGCCGGCATGCTCGAGGCAGCCGCCCCGCAGGGGGCGAGCCTTGTGGGTGGCGACATCACCCGGTCTGCGACACTCTTCGTTTCAGTGACGATGCTGGGCCTGGACGTCTGCGGGCGCGTTGTGACCCGCAGCGGAGCCCGACCGGGCGATCTGCTGCTGGTCACCGGAACGCTCGGCGGCTCGATCCTCGGCCGCCACCTGCAACCGGAGCCCCGTGTTGCCGAAGGTTTAGTGCTGAACCGGAAACACGCGATCAGTGCGATGATCGATCTGTCGGATGGACTGGCCGGCGACGTCGAGCATCTAGCGCGCGACTCCGACGTAGGGATCGAGATCGAAGCCGACCGACTGCCGCTCTCAGATGCTGCCCGGAGGCGTTCGGACCAGACCGGTCGCCCAGCCTGGGAGCATGCCCTGTGCGACGGGGAGGACTTCGAGTTGCTTTTTGCCTGCTCACCGGCTGCCGCCGAGGCGCTGGAGGCCTCGCCCCCATTCGAAACGCGGCTGAGCCGGGTGGGTCGGGTGCTCCCGGCGGAACAGGGCTTGGTGCTGATCACTCCTGACCGCTCACGCGGCCCGCTGGAACTCAGCGGGTACGAGCACGGCGCCTCGTAGGATAGAATCGAGCCCATGGTCGACCTGCGACTGTCCACGACGCCTCCCGAACAGGAACTGACCGCACAGCTGTCGGCGTTCTTCGAAACACCGTCCGTTGCCCTGGGAGAACTCGACGACTTTCCCGACCCGCCACCCGCCGTGTACTTCAGCTGCTGCCCCACGGCAGACCCCGACTATCCACTCGGGCTCTCGCTGCACCGCACCCCATGGGCGTCCAACCACTGGCAGGGTCCAATGCTGGAGCTTGGCCGGCAGCTCTCGAGAGCGTTTCGCTGTCGCGTTGTCGGTTGCGGCCAGAACTACGCGGTGCCAGCCGACAGACCATTCTGGTGGATCCTCTTCGACCGAGGCGCGGCCCACCTGGCCGAGGACCCGGAGGGAGCACTGCAGATCGTTCAACGACTGCCCGAGGATTTCATCGACAACTGGTTCATCGGCTCGAGAGAAACCGGCACCTCGGAAGAAACCCATGCGCTGGGCCGTGAGATCGGCAGTGCGCTCGAGGGAGGTGAGCTGATCACCTTGCGAGGCGACCTCGGCAGTGGCAAGACACACCTGACCAAGGGCATCGCTGAAGGACTCGACGTGCCCAGCGCTCGGCGCCATGTCAACAGCCCCACCTTCGTCCTGCACAACCAGTACGAGGGTCGCCTCCTGCTCCACCACAGCGACGCCTACCGGCTGCACAACGCCGATCACTTTCACGACCTCGGCCTGCTGGAGCAGCTGGACCCACAGAGCGTGCTGGTCGTCGAGTGGGCCGATCGCGTGAGCGACGCACTGCCCGCACCTGACCTGGCCATTCGGCTGTTCCACGCAGGACCGACGCAACGCTTGTTTCAATGGTGGGGTCAGGTAGCGCTCTGAGGGCACGTCGCGACGACCACTGGAGCGGAACCTCAGCTGGCGGGTAGCAACCCCAGGACCGCTGGAATGATCCGCTCGCGCACCTCGGCCAGGCTCCCTTCGAAGCTGCAGCCCGCGGCCCCTGGATGACCGCCGCCACCGAACCTCATGGCAATGGAGCTGTCATCGATGTCCCCCTCTGTGCGCAACTAGAGATTGA
>CAZANL010000456.1:0-4552 GCA_964486115.1 uncultured Planctomycetota bacterium | reverse complement strand
TCTCGAGCCGGACGCCGCGCTCGGTCAGCTCGGCCTGAAAGTCCTGGAGCGCGACATCGATCAGTCGCTCGATTGCCACCTCGGAGATGACCAGCTCCGTGTTCTCGATGCTCCCACGCAGCTCCTGCGCCAGCTGGCTGGCCTGACTGACGCCATTCATGGCCTGCTCGACGAGTTCCCGCAGATGGCGACGGCTCTTGACCCGTCCCGCCAGCTCCTCGAGAGTTTCCTCGATCGAGGCCAGTGGCTCCTGCATGCGGCGGGTCAAGCCGCTGACAGCTCGACCCATGCTGGCCAATCGCTCGGAGCGCTCGGTGGCCTGGGCCAGCCGCCTTCGCTCGCTCAAGTCGAGCAACAACATCACCGCGCCCGAACGAGCCTCTTTATCAGTGAGTAGGCTGGTCGAGCACTCGACCAAGATCGGCTCCCGACCTGGTGGATTCAGCGAGACCTCCCGACGCAGCCGGGCTTCGTCCCCTTCGAAAGCGAGCTGAATTTCGATCGCCAGGGGTTTGAGCCACTGCTCCAGCCCCAGCAGATGGCCCAAAATCGAGGCCGAGGGAAGTCCGAGAAGTCGTTCGGCCTCTCGGTTGACCGTGGTGACGCGCTCTTCCCGGTCGACGACGATCAGCCCCTCGGCCAGACACTCCAGAATCGACGCGTTGTAGTCCGCGACCCCCTTGAACCGTCGATAGAGCTGGGCGTTTTCGATCGCAACCGAGACTTCCTCGCAGATCACGCTGAGCAGTTCGAGTTCCTCCCGCCCGAACACACCTTGCTGTCCCTTGCTGTCCAGCTGAACCACTCCGAGCAGCTGCGCCCCTCGCATCAGCGGGGCGACCATCACGGCACGGATCTCCTGGTCAGCAATGCTCTCGGACGCCGAAAAGCGCCGGTCGCGAGTCGCATCGTAAGACAAGATCGGCCTGCGCTCCTCGAGCACCTGATCGATCAGGGTCCGCGAAACCTGCGTCTGACCGGTTCGCCTCACGGGGTAAACCGCCACCGATTTGCCGGCCAGTTGCCCGCCCTGGTCCTCGAACAGCTGCACGAACCCGCGCTCCGCCTCGAACGTGTCGCAGAGGATTCGCAAGGTCTCTTGTAGCAGGTTCTCGATCTGCAGCATCTGGCCGAGTTGTCGCCCTACCTCGACCAGCAGGCCGGCACGGCTCGGCTCGGCGAGCGCGGTGTTCTGGCCTCGCTGATGTTTGATCTGGCTCTCGGGCAAGATGTCGTCGACCCACTCGATCAACACCTCGGAATCGGAGTCCCGATCGATCAGGAAACGATCGTCGTAGGTCTCCACGATCGGCCGCCTCTGGGCATCGGCGCCACTCTCGTAAAAAACGAATTCCCTCAGACCGATCCGGATCGTGTCGCTCGTTGTCAATTCATGACAGTCGATTGGCTTGTTGTTGACGTAGGTCCCGTTGCTGCTGCTGAGATCCTCGAGCAGATACACACCTTCCTCGTGGCGAATGCGCGCGTGTAGAAACGAGACGGCGACGTCATCGAGCGGGATCGTGTTCTCCTCCGCGCGACCTATCGAAATCGGCTGTTCCCTGACGGGGGTGATCTTGCCCTTGTCAGGGCCGGTTACGAGGACGAGGCTGGCCAAAGCACCTCGATTGTAGGTGGTCGCCTGACATTATGCTATCCTGCGGCAACACAGGAAGGAGCGCGCCTTGGCCGAAGAGAGAGTACTCAACCACTTGGTCGAGAACATCAACGACACGATCGATAAGCTGCAGGAACGAATCCGCGCGCAGGGCCATGAGATCGAATCGCTCCGACAGACTCTCTCCGACAAGGGCGGCGAGACGGATGGGCTGCGGGACGAGCTGGCACACATCACCGAGAAGCTACGGGAACTCAACACCTGCCTGGAAGCCGAGATCGCTGCTGACGCCCAGACACCAACCTGCAATCCAGACCAGGGGCCAGAACTCGCCCCCCCCGTCGAGACTGAGGCGAGCGAGCACCCCACTGACGAATCTGAACAGGCCGAGGGACTCGACGTCCCGGCTCAGCACCCGGCACCCATCGCGCAGACACCGACTGACCAGGCAGACCAGGCGCAGACACCCATCACTGTCGAGGAAGAGGCAGGGACCGAGGGCATCGCGCCGGACACCGCGCCAGATCCAGCCCCGGAAGTCAGCCCTCCCGTTCAGGAGGAGGAAGCCGAAACCCCGACACCCGCTGAGATGCCAGACGAGGCCCAGGAGATCGACCTTCCCGAGGAAGACCCATCGGCCGACCAGCAGTCCCCGACCAGCGATCTGGACCGCGAGACACCCGAGGGCCGGACCGGCTGACGAATAATGAAGGGCCTTGCCGCTGTTCTTTCAAACCCACCTCCACCGGCTGAATGTCTCGATCGGTGGAAGACCGGCCTCGCTCACCCCGCGGCAGCCATGGACCCGCCATCACCCGGGCCGGCCGACACCAAGAGATCTGCACCCAGATGTTTTTCGATGAGCGACTCTGGCCTCACGACTCGCCTGGAGAGCCCTGACAAACCGCAATGATCGCACACGAAAAGAATGGCTGACAGACCGACTGATCAGCCGATGAGGCACAGAGATTGGCGCACGCTCGCCGCGATCTGTTCCTTGGCCTTCTGCATCTCTCTAGGCCACCATCTCTATTGGGAGCGCACCAAGATTCCGCTGCGCCCGACGATCGACGAGAAAGCCGATATCGAGCGCGCCGGGATGATCCTGGCCGGCACCTGGCCCAGCAAGCCGTTCTACCAAGCCCCGCTCTATCCATTCTTCCTGGCCGGTGTCGAGAAGCTGTACGGGAAGAACCCCGACACTTCGCGCTATATTCAGTTCATGCTCTGCGCCGCGGTGGCGGCGATGGTCTTCGTGCTGGGCCGGTCACTTCATTCCTACCCGGCGGGGCTGATCGCCGGCCTGCTGATCGCCCTCTACAAACCCCTGATCTTCTACAGCCGACTACACCTCAAGACCACCCTTGCGGTCTTCCTGGTCACCGCCTGCTTGACGCTCTACATCAGCGGGCGAAGACGAGATAGCGCTGCGAGACTGATCGGCGCAGCACTCCTGCTAGGCATTGGCTGTCTGGCCCGCGGAAACCTCCTCCCCTTCATCCCTATCCTCGGTTTCTGGCTACTGTATCAGCCGGGGTCACGCGAGCGCCGTCTTGTGCTGACTGGCTCGTTCATCATTGCCGCCGCTATGCCGATCGCCCCCGTCACGTGGTTCAACTACCACACCGACTCCCTGGTATTGACCACCTGGCAAGCTGGCGGGGTGTTTTATTCCGGCAACCACCGGGGCAACGTGAGAGGCGGCTACGCTCGACCGCCATTCGTGCGTCCCGGAAAACAGGAAACCAACGGCGCCGGCTGGCGCAAGGAGGCCGAGCGACGCACCCAGGAGCCAATGACGGCGCGCCAGGTCTCCAGCTACTGGATGCGCAATGGACTGGCCGAGCTGGTCTCGCAGCCGACCCGCGGGATACGTCACATCGGACGCAAGATCTTGCTGTTCTGGAACCACTACGAGATGCCGTCCAACGTCGACCTGCAGTTCATGGAGCGTCTCGACCCGTTCCTCAGCTGGCCGCTGCCCAGCTTCGGCTGGCTAGCCTTGCTCGGACCCGCAGCGCTGCTGGCCCTCTGGCGCGTACCTCACGCCCGGCCGCTGTTCGCCTACACCGTCGTTTCCTGGCTGCTCATCTCTGCCTTCTTCATCAACGGCCGATACCGCCTGACGCTGGCTGTACCCTTGGCGGTCGGCGCAGGAATGCTCCTCACCGAGCTTTATCGGTGGATACGCACCCGTGATCCATGGCAGCCCAGCCTGGCCGCCGCCCTTCTCTTGCTCGGAGCCTTCCTCGCCTACCGCCCTGTCGAAAACCTGAATCAGGGAACCTCCTGGTTCCAGCTCGGTGTGGCCTACGCACACGACGGGGAGCTGGGAAAAGCGGCCTCGGCATTCCAGAACGCCATCGAACTGAACCCCAAGGATGCGATGTCCCACCACCGGCTGGGCGACATCTATCTGGACCAGGGTCATCTGAAGCTGGCGGAGCAGGCCCTGGTAACCGCGACGAAACTGGACCGTGACGCGCCGGACGCAAACAACTCACTGGGCATCCTGTACTACAAGGTCGGCGATCTGCCCAAGGCCCAGCACTATCTGGTCCGCGCAGTAATGCTGCTGCCCAGCCGGCCGGAAACCCATCGCAACCTGGCCGTTCTCTATCGCGCAATGGGGCAATACGAAAAGGCCCTGTTCCACGCGAAAGCGACGGTCGAGCTGATGTTGTTCGATGAGCGCGGACAGGCCATCATGGCCTACTCACTGGCCAACCTGGGTCGAATACCAGAGGCCGCAAAGGCTTACTGGCGACTGCGTCGCCAGTTCCCCCGAAACATTCAGGGCTACATCGGCGAAGCGTACTGCCGCCGGGTGCTCAAACAGGACGCCGAGGTCCAGAAGATCGAAGCGCTGATCCGCCAGCGCTTTCCCAAACAGGAGGCGGCCGACGCGATTGCAGAGATCCGCAGGAACTGAGC
>CAZANL010000455.1:0-4554 GCA_964486115.1 uncultured Planctomycetota bacterium | reverse complement strand
TCAGCGATCCCGACGGGCCACTCACCACGGACAGGTGCTTGTCGAGCTGCAGACCGCGTTGTTCGAGCAAGCCGAGGATCCAGCCGCCGAGCATGATCGTCTCGGCCGTCGAACCGGATTTGGAAGCCAGTACGTAGTGCGTCAGCGATGGATCGAGTGTGGCTGACAGGGCAGCGAACTGGTGCGGATCCAGCGTGTCGACAAAGTGGATCGGCAGGCCCCCTCCGCCCAGCGACTGGACCAGCATCTGCGGCCCCAGAACGCTTCCCCCCAGACCGATCCAGACCACCTGCTGGATGCCGGGCAACTCGGGCCTCGCACAGGGCTCGGAGAGTGGCAGCTCCTGGAAAAGAGCCTGCCCAGCGTCCCCTTGCGGCTCTCCCCCACGCAATCTCGCGAGGTGCTCTCGGGGGCCCGCCATCTCCCGCTCCACCCGCGCGCGGGCTTCCTCCGGTCCCAGCCCCATGACCGTCAACGCCCGGTCGTACCACAGGCTCAAGCCGGTCTCGAAGATCTCGTGATGCGACATCAACGACGCGGTTGCCTGATCGACTGGATGTACCGGATGATGTCGCGACGGCTGATCAGGCCGGCGATTTTTCCGTCTTCGACCAGGGGAACCCGACGAAATGGCTTGTTGGCCAGCATTTCGCAAACCTCGATCAGGTTGTCGGAAGGCGAAAAGGTGAACACGTCCTGCGTCATCAGGTCCCCGACACGGAGGTGCCCCACTTCTCCTGCCACATGTTCGTACAGCAGCCGGAGGATGTCCTTCTCGGTGATCACCCCGACCAGCCGATTCTCACCATCGACGACGGGGAGGCCGCTGATCTTCTTGTCCACGATGAGATCGATCGCCTCGTCGATCGGTGAATCGGCCTGTATCGTGTACACCTCCCGGACCATCACCTCCCTCGCATCGACCATCAATACTCCTCGCAAGCTCAGACAGAAAACCGAACCGTGATGATATCCCCATCCTGCACGATGTAGTCCTTCCCCTCAAGTCGGAATCGCCCGTTCTCCCTGGCCTTGGCGATCGAGCCATGCTGCTCGAAGTCCTGGTAGGACACCACCTCGGCCCGGATGAAACCACGCGCCAGGTCGGTATGGATCTCGCCGGCCGCGTCCACAGCTGGTGAACCGGCACGTAACGTCCAGGCCCGACACTCGTCCTCCCCGACGGTAAAGAACGTGATCAGCCCCAGCAAATCGTAGGAACGACGGATCAGGCGCGTTCGACTCAACTCGGCCAGTCCCAGGTCTTCCATGAAGACCGCCTGCTCATCGGCTGGCAACTCCTGCAGTTCGGCCTCCAGACGGGCGGCCACCGAGACGACCGGCGCCGCGCTGGACTCGATCCAGACCTTGTCCAGCTCTGCCTCATCCTGATTGACCACCAACATCTGCTGCTTGAGCGTAATCGGCGCAAAGCTCTTGAGCGCCATTCGCTCATCCTCGGTCAGCTCCAAATTGATCAGTGTCTGGTGCTCTTCGAGATGGGGCAGCAACCGTTCGAGTAGCGCCAGCTCGGCGGCGTTCTCCTCGCTGAACCGCGGCTTGCCGGCGAGCCCACGGAGTTTCCCGCAGCGTTTCTCCAGCACCAGCAGATCGGCGATCGCCAGCTCGCCATCCAACTCCCGCTGATCGCGTAGCGGGTCGATGTCCCCGAGAGGATGGGGATAGCTGTCACATTCGAACGCACGCAGCACCTGGATCAGCGCATCCGCGTCTCGCACCTGGCCCAGACGATCCGCATTGCTCTCCCCCGGGAGGATACCGGGCAGGTCGGTGAATCGCACCACCGCCGGCGTCCTCTTCTTCGGCACGTAGTGCTCGGTCAGGTGGTCCAGCCGGGGATCCGGCACCTTGATCTCCGCCAGATTGGCTTTTTGATCGAAGGCGCCTATTTCCTTGTTCGCGCCCGTGAGGGCATTCAACAGACTCGTCTTGCCCGAGCCTGGGAGACCTATCAAAGCTAGCTTCATGCCGCAGGATCTATAAGGCGTTGGCAGGAATGTCAACGCCTGATAAAATCCCGCTCCCTTCCTTATAGGAGACAATCACGATGATGAAGAATGCCGTGGCCTTCCTTTTTACAGCTGGCTTCGTCGTGGCTCTGGGGTTCATCCTCACGATGGGCGGCTCTGATTGGCGAGAGAGAGACACGCTGGTCTATGGCCGAGGAGACGACTGCAAGAGCCTGGACCCGCCGAGCGTGGGGGACGGGGAATCCGTCAAAGTCATCGTCAACATCTACGAAACCCTGGTCCGGGTCGACTTCGACAACAAGTTGTCCCCCTGCCTGGCCGCCAAATGGGAGCCGCTGGACGGCGCTCCGGGTTACAATTTCACGATCCGGGAAGGGATCAAGTTCCACGACGGAACCCGCCTCGACGCAGAGGCAGTGGTTGCCAGCCTCACGCGACTGATCAGCGACGAATCCGCTCAGTACGGCAGCTTCTACAAGACCATCAAGAGCGTCAGTCATGCGGATGGCAAAGTTCGGATCGAGACCACCGAGCCGGATGCCACCCTGTTGATCAACCTGGCGATGTTCCCGGCTGCGATCGTCAGCCCGACGGCCGTCAAGCTGCACGGAAAGAAATTCGGGTATGATGCCGCCGTCGGCACCGGGCCGTTCAAGTTCAAGCGCTGGGTCCGCGATCAGCTGGTCGTTCTCGAGCGCTTCGACGGCTACTGGGGATCCAAGGCAGGCGTCGCACGCATCGAGTTCCGGCAAGTTCGTGACAACCGCCAACGGTTGAACTTGCTCAAGAATGGTGACCTGTCCTTCATGGATGGTCTGAACGGTCAAGACATCCCGGAGGTCCAGGGGCATCCAGACCTGGTGCTCAAGATGCGGCCCAGAGGCAAGGAGATCAGCCTGCTCTACATGGCGATGAACTGCCAGACCCCGCCGTTCGACAATGAGAAATTCCGGCAAGCGATCGCCCACGCGGTGGACAAGGAGACGATCAGCGGACTGTATCACGGTTCGGCTCAGCCGGCCGAGCTGCCGGTTCCACCTGGGATCCACGGCTACTCCACCAAGGTTCTCGGACTTCAACTCGATCTCGAGAAGGCCAAGAAGCTGCTGGCCGAGTCAGGCGTGACCCAGCGGGAATTCACGCTGATGCACATGAGCAATCCCCGACCTTACATCCTCTCGCCCCCGGAGGTGGCCCGGTCCATCGCCGGCGCGCTGGGCAAGATCGGACTGACGATCAAGATCCAGCCGTACCCCTGGAAGACCTACCTGGACAAGGTGCAGCGCGGTGAGCACCAGCTGTGCCTGCTGGGCTGGTCGACCGACAACGGCGACGCCGACAACTTCCTCTCCACCTTCTACCATTCGATCAACACCAAGAAGGGCAGCGCGCTGAATGTCTCCTTCTTCAAGGATGGCGAGATGGATCGGCTGCTGGTCAACGCCCGACGGGTGGTGGACGTTGCCCAGCGCCAGACGGTGCTGGAACAGCTATACCGCTACGCGCTGCAGAAGAGCAATATCGTGCCGCTGATCTACGCCCGCGATGCGATCGCGCACAGCAAACACCTCGAAGGGGTCCAGCTGCACCCGCTATCCAAGAAGTTTCTCTGGCCGATCCGGATCAAACCGCTGAAGGGCGACAATGACACCGCCCCCGCCAAGTCCGACAACCAGGGCTCCTAGCCACGGTCACCCATGGCTGCTGAGCAGGGCGGGGGGGGACTGGCCTACCTGATTCGTCGGCTATTGATGTTGCCGGTGATCTTGCTGGCCGTCAGCCTGTTGACCTTCGCCATCTCCAACCAGGTCACTCCCGAGCAACGGGCCAAGGCGGAGATGGACAAGTTCATCAACGAGGTCCGGGTCCAGGAGATCATCAAGGAGCGCGGTTGGGACAAGCCACTGCCCCAGCAATACCTGCGATACGTGGTGAACTGTCTGCGTGGCGACCTGGGCTATTCATCGAGCAACAAGCAGCCCGTGGCCCGCGCTATCGCACAGAAATTCCCGGCCACGGCTGAGCTCTCGCTTTTGGCCATGTTGATCGCGCTGACCGCCGGCCTCGGCCTGGGCGTCGCCTCGGCCGTCGGGCGAAACAGCTGGACCGATTACTCCAGTATGTTGCTGGCGCTGATCGGCATCTCGGTGCCGGTCTTCTGGCTTGCCCTGCTGGTCACCGAGCTGATCTCCAACACGCTGCAGATGCCGTTGCTGGGCCGCGGTGACGTGACCCAGATCTACACCGGTTTCTACCTGATAGACAGCCTGCTGGCCGGCGATCCATTGTTGTTTGCCGATGTCTTCCGCAGACTGCTGATCCCGGCCATGGTGCTGGCTACCGTGCCGATGGCAATCGTCACGCGCATTGCCCGGGCCAGCATGCTCGATGTGCTCGGGTCGGACTATATCCGCACCGCCCGTGCCAAGGGACTGCCCGACAAGGTCGTCATCCTGCGGCACGCGCTGAAGAACGCGGCTCTGCCGATATTGACCATCGCGGGCCTGCAGCTGGGCTACTTGCTGGGCGGCGCAGTGCTGACCGAGACGATCTTCAACTGGAA
>CAZANL010000454.1:0-4555 GCA_964486115.1 uncultured Planctomycetota bacterium | reverse complement strand
TCACGCACCTTGTCGGCCGTCGCGGCTTGCGGACGGCCGGCAGCCTGCGCCTCGAGCAACTTCCCACGCAATCGATTCTGTGCGCGGCGTGTCCATTTCTGGCCCCCGCCGCCACCCATCGACGAGGTGAAGTCGGTGGTAACGAGATAGGAGGTGTACGGGGTGACGATGCCGAAGCGCTTGGCCAGGTGCACCACCTCGTTGATCATCTCCTTGTTCTCGCCGCTCTTGCGCAGCTGGCTCAGCAGGTGGCTCACCTTCTGGCCGGCCCACAGGCGTGGCACGAACTCGTTGCCCTCCTCCTCTCGAGGGAAGTTGAGGGTGAAGTTCAGCGTGCGCTGCTCGCCGTTGACGTTGCCGGTCAGCTTCAACGTCTTGGCACCGCCGGCGTTGTAGCGCCCGTAGATCAGGATCTGCTCGCCCTTGAACAGGTCCGGCAACCGGCGCGGATAGATATCGGAGGCCTTCAGGCCGTCGATCTCGACCTTCAGGTCCGTCATGATCGGCGAGCCGACCTTGTCGAAGAAACGCGCGATCTTCTTGGAGATATCCTCCTTGGGCAAGATGTAGTCACTGTCGCCCCGGTTGTCCAGCGCCAGCACGTCCAGCATCCGGGCGTTGACGTTGTAGCCTTCGCCGAAAACAAACATCCGCACATCCTGCTTGTTCAGGCTGGTGATGTCCTTGAGGATCCGCTTGGGATCCCGCTCACCGATGGTGGGCAGACCATCGGTCATGAACATGATCATCTTCAGCCGCTTGCTCTGGCCGAGCAGCTTGAGCGAGGTGCTCAGCGCCTCGTGGATCGCGGTGCCGCCGCTGGCCTCGATGTCGTCGACATAGCTCAGCGCCCGGTTGATGCTCTTGGCGTCCACCCCGACCATCCCGCCGTCGCGAAACGAGCGAGCCTCGGTGCTGAAGTCGACGATGTTGAAGCGATCCCCCTGACGGAGGTTCTTGATGCAGTAGGCCAAGGCGGCCTTGGCCTGGGTGATCTTGCCGTTCTCGGTCATCGAGTAAGAGGTGTCGACGCAGAAGATCACGTCCTTGGGCACGATGTCGTTCCGGGTGACCTCGCCAACGCCCTTGGTCATCGTCGGCGAGACCATCGCCATGAAGTAACCCTTTTCGTCCTCCTCGCGGTTGGCCAGCACGTTGACGCCGACCTTTTTCTTGTCGGAGACGGCGTAGTACATCACGAAGGGCTTGTTCGGCAGGTACTGTTTCTGGGACCAGGTAACCGTCAGCGGGGCATCTTTGCTGCCGGTCGGCTCTGTGACTCGAATGTCGTGGGTCGGAGAATAGACGTTGCGCACGGGCGCTTTCGACTTGATCCGAACGGTGACGCTGGCCCGCTTGAGCGGCTGCAGCTTCGCCTTCGGATTGGTGTTGAGCACCTGGATCCTGACCAGGCCGCCATTGCTCTTGAGCACGGTGGTGTACTGCAAGTTGACGGTCACGGTCCCCCGCGGACGGATCCGCGGCAAGCGGGTGCGAATCAGCTTGCTGCCGTAGAACTCGAGCAGCGCCGGCGAGCCACCGCGACGGACGATGTCACCGAACACCCCGTTGGCCTTCTTGACATCGAGCACCTCCCCCTTGGTCGTCTTGCCGTCGACCGTGAGGGTCATCTTGTCCACCTGAGCCCCAGGCTCCACCTCCATGTAGCAGATGCCACCCACCACGGAGGAGCTGTTCGGGTTGAGAAAGGTGCACTTGTAGCGCTTGACCGCGACCTGGTCGGTGATATCCACCTCCACGTCGTCCAGCCAGACCTGTACAGGCTGTGGCGAGCGTACGAAGCAAGCTCTTGCATGCCAGACGCTACCCCCAAGACCCAGCGCAACGATCAGTTTTTTCGAAGTCCTCATTCTGCGGTCCTTCCTCTCGGCAAATTGTGAGACAGTGACTCTCTGCCTAACTGGGACGCCGCTGGACTGAAATTGTTCCAACTTTCTTGAATGCAAATCTCTGCCCGGGACAACGGCGGGAGTTATCGGTGGAAAAGAGTCCCTTGTGGCAAGAAAGAAGACCTGGCCCAGTCCAGCCCGCCTGAGGATACTTCAGCCTATCCAGCGGAAAGCCAGGCGCGTTGCATGAGAGCGGCACAGACAACCGCCGACGGTCAGCGAAATGGGGCGGAGAGGCCAAAGCCCTGCCCCCAGCGCCGCCACTTACAGCTTGAGGACGTCCAGATCGCCGAGATCAGAGTCCATGTCGAAATCGGAGTCTGCGGCATCCAGTTCGACCGTGCTGAGGTCGATCTTGATCTCACGACGGGGTGCCCTCTTCTCCAGCGGCTTGATCCCGCTCTCGTCCTTTCCACGCATCAGCTCGACTTTCTCCTCGATCGACGTTCGGGAGATGGGCACGAGCTCCGCCGGCTCGAGGTCGCTGCCGCACTTCGGGCAGCGGTAGAAGTTCTCGTCGCTATAATTGCGAACGGTGTCGCAGCCATCGCAGAAGTCGGTGCACTGCAAGAACCGCTTGCCCTGCTGGGCCAGGATACGGGTCACCTGATTCGGCTTGACGTAGCCCTTGCTCATCAACAGCTGGCCCAGCGCAAAATGCGCTCCGAGGCTGGCGAACTCACGCTGCTCGACCAAGCACTCCTTGACCTGGGCCTTGGTACACACCTGGGACTCGACTGCCAGCAAGGCGAGCTTCTTCTTGGTGTAGGTCGTCGGCTGGATCTCACGGACATCCCGCTGGACCAGCCGACGCAGCTTGTCGACCTGCGCCGAGGTCAAGAATTCCCGCTCCAGCGCAACCTCCATCATCGGTCGATTCTCTATCTCGACCGCATTCAGCAGTGCGCGCAGCTGCTTCTCGGAGATCAGGCCTTTTTCGACGGCCATCATTCCCATCAGCCGTGACGTGATCTGGTCTTCCATCCGCCTCTACATTCCTTCCTCACAAAGACTACTCGCGCCAATAGTTTACCACTCTTCAATGCGGCTGCGACCCATGCTCTTTCCCAGTTCGGAACACCGGTCGATCGGACTGCCATCACCTGATCCCTCGCCACGGGGCCAATCTGGTGCCGCCCTTCATCGCCCTCGGCCGTTGCTCTGCCTGGCCGTCATCGCCTGATCCCGAAAGGACATCACCAGATCGGCATAGTCCCGGGCCTCCTGATCGCTGTCGAACTCCAGCCAGACCAGCTCCCGGTTGCTCTTGTCATAGACGAAGGTCCGGTGATTCAGATAGATGTCGACCCGCTTGACCCGACCCCAGGTAATCCGACGAATGCCTGGCCGTGGGCCCAGCTGCCCAGCGTAGTGCACGCGGAACTCCATCGCTGAATCGGTCACCTTGATGTCGCTGATCAGCGGTACGATCGTGCGCAGCAGTAGCGCTGTCAGACGGCTGATCGCCTCGTCAGCCCCAACCTGCTGAATCAGCCGATGGTTCGGAGCATAGGGCACGGGTGTGGCACAGCCAACGAGCAGCACGCCAAGCAGCGCGAGGATCGTAGGTCGTGTCATGTCGCGTTCTCCAGTAATAGTCTCAGCTGTTGCCAGCGGATTGTATGCCTTGCTGCCGATAAAATCAGCCCCGAGACGGCAGATCCAACCCGACACAAAGTCAGCCCCGCGACACCAGTTCCCACCTTTCTGCTGGTCCCAGCGCACCAAGATGGTATTTTCTGCCTCTCAAATCAGGAGGAGATACACAATGGCAACACCACCACCACCACCACAGCACGTCCCTCCCAAGAAATCGAACACATGGCTCTGGGTACTGCTCGGCGGCGGACTCGGCTGCCTGGTGATCTGCGGGGGACTCCTTGGGCTTGGCGGCTGGTTCGCCTTCAACAAGTACAAAGAGTTCATGACGCCAGTAACCGAGCTCAACGAGGCGATCAAGGCCAAGAATTACACACAGGCCTACGCCTTGATGACCCCCGAATACCAGCTGAAAGTGGACCCGGCCGATTTCGAAGCCTTTTTCAAGGCCAACAGCGCGATCTTCCCGGGCACCTTCCAGCACCAACATGTGAACGCAAAAAAAACAGGGACCTCTTCCGCTCAGGCGAAGATCACCGGCACGATGACAGGCAGCAAAGGGTCCAAAACCGTCACGTTCACGCTGATCACCCACGGGAACACGTACAAGATCGATCGCATCTCGATCGATGGCGGAGACGAGAGCCCCCAGCAGGGTGTGATGACCGTCGGTCGATCACTGGCGATCGACAAGCGGATGGACAAGGGGAAACTCTGGAAGATCCACTTCAAGGGCGCGGTGACACAGGGTTTCAAGACCGACAGCGCGGGCAACGCCGACATGGAGTTGGACATCGCCTGCACGGCGCCCGACGGTAAGCTGGTCATCGAAAAGAAGGGCTTGCTGAATTACCGCGCGAACCTTGGTAAGGGGGCCAAGGTGACCTGGACCGTCGTGGTCGACATCCCAAAACCGCTGAAGCCGAACCTCTACGAGCTGCAATTGACCGTTCATGACAAGCTGGCCGGCATGAGCATCACCAAGTCCTACAAAATGGCACTGACGGGTGGCCCTCAGAAGGGAAAATAGCATGACGACCACGCTG
>CAZANL010000453.1:0-4594 GCA_964486115.1 uncultured Planctomycetota bacterium | reverse complement strand
GCCCCGGTGCCGCTCCTTGAAGCGGGCGTGGCCCGTGTTACCGCCGATGACCTGACTGTTGCGCTGGTTGATCACCTGCACGTCGACGGTGCACTCCACGTTCCAGTACTTCTCCTGATAGAAGAAGTAGTCGTGCCCGCCCCTCTGCACCGAGAAGTTGGTGACGGTTCCTATCACGATCGCATCCAGGGACACCCGCACAGGCTCCGGCATACCGCCGCCGCCACCCAGCCGGCCGTGAAATACCCGGCCCCCGGAGTAGCGCAGCTCGCGCGCGGAGGCGCCGAGATTGGAGCGATCGTAAATGTCAAAGTAACCGCTGCGACGCAGCTCGCTGGCCATCACGGTGGCCGCTGTGTCACCCAGTTCGCCGCCGTACGGCGCCTTGTTCTCGAACTTGACCACGGCCACCTTGCGCTTGGCTCCGGGGAAATTGTAGCGGCCGAAGACATGCAGGTGGCGATCGCCCTCCTCCACTTCGGTCGACATGCAGCCGATCTGTGTCAAGACCAGCGCCAGGGCCAGCCCCACCAGGGAAAGATGCTTGATCATTCTCGTGACCTTTCTAGCGCACTCGAATCGGGAGGGTCTTGAGGTTGTTGTGGGTCGCCATCAGAGCTTCCCGGTAAAGCGGCGTCTCGGTCAGGTTCTGCGCGATCTTGCGGATCCCATGGAAGGCCGCCGCGCGAGCGGCGGCGTTCTTGTCCGTATGGACGTCGGCCGAGAACCCCACCTTGCGGTCCATCCAGATGCAGGTCCCGTCCTTGGTGATCAGCGCCCAGCCGATGTCGACCTTGCGCTGGTTGTAGAACCCACTGATGATCTCACCGAAGCCATACAGATGACCGACCACCAACCCGTCCACCTTGAGGTCGTCGCAGAGCTTCTTGGCCGACAGATGCTTGGGAAACTGCCAGGTGAAGCCCGAGTCGTCCCAGCGTCCGAGCTGCCCGCCACTGCTGACCCCCTGGCCTTTGAGAAAGGAGGACACCTGTCCGGCGCTGATGGCGCGATAGTGGCGACGCCCGATGTTGCGCGCCATCAGGATATGGCACAGCTTGGCCCCGAGAACCACGTCCGTCTCGTTGGAGGGAGGCAAGACCGCCACCAGCCGAGGCGCACGGGCGTTGAACTGGGGGTGGACATACATCGCGCTGATGCGACAGCCACTACTGAGCAGCGCGATCAGAGCCAGAAAGGGGAGCGTGAGTCGTGGTAACATTGCGTTGTGATCTCAGTACGACCGAGGGTACGGGGGAGCGGAAATTCTAGGCCAGGGCAAGAGCAAATGCAACCCCTGGCGGCTGGCAGTCGAGCGTCTCTTTTCGTTCACCGAGGCCGCCCGTCACTCGGTCCAAGGCGAGGCTGATCTCACCGGAGGTCAGCCTCCCCACCCTTCCTCTCCCGCCAGCTGCACGAACATACAGTGACACAGGACCCGCTTTTCGATCTTTCCGGCCCGCTTGTCGACAGCGTAGAGGCTCTGCAGCTTTCGCGGCCCGGCAGGCACCACCAACGTCCCCCCCTCGGCCAGCTGATCCACCAGGGACTCCGGCACCTTCGGCGCGGCCGCGGTGACGATGATGGCGTCGAACGGCCCGGCCTCCGGCCAGCCCACCGACCCATCCCCCACCCTGAAACGCAGGTTGTCGTAGCCCTGCTGGTGGAGTAGTAGCCGAGCCCGCTGCGCCAGCGGACCGATCCGCTCCACGGTGTGCACCAGGCCAGCAAGCTCGGCCAGGATGGCGGTCTGATACCCCGAGCCGGTTCCGACCTCCAGCACCCGATGGCGGCTGTCGATCCCCAGTGCCTCGGTCATGCGAGCGACGATGTAGGGCTGCGAGATGGTCTGCTGATGGCCGATCGGCAGCGGCCCGTCTCGATACGACTCTCCGCGGCTGGCACCCGGAACATACAGGTGGCGCGGAACCCGCTGGAAGGCCTCCAGCACTCGGCGGTCGCGAATTCCGCGCTGCTCGAGCTGGGATACGACCATCTTGTGGCGCGCAACGAGGAAGGGATCCTCGGAGGACATCAAGCGTCGATCTTCATGTCCTCGATGTACAGCTCGACGCTGGACATCCCACGGAAGTTGTTGATCTTCGGCGAGTAGGCCAGCGACAGCTTGCCGCCCGCGGTCATCTGGGAGGCCTGATCTCCCCACCCGAAGGCGATCGCCTTGAAGCTGCGTCCCGCCTGGCGGGCCCAGAATGAGAGGTGCGACCCATCCTTGCCGACCTGCCGCGGGACACCGACCAGCTCGACATCCCGGCTGATGAACACCGCCGGCGGGTTCCCCGAGCCGGTCGGCTCGAGCCGCGCGATGTCCTCCACCAGACGCTCGTCGATCTCGCTGAAGCTGGCCTCGGCATCGACTCGCAACCGAGGCAGCAGGAGCTTCTCGTCCAGCGTGCGGCGCACCTGCTCCTGCATCGCTTCACGGAAAGGTTCCAGCTGATCCAGCTGAACCTCCAACCCGGCCGCGGCAGCATGCCCGCCGCAGCGGATCAGATGCTGCTGGCACGCCAACAGCGCATTGAAAATATGATACCCCTCGACCGAACGAGCCGAGCCACGACCCCGATCCCCATCCATCGCGATCACCACCGCTGGCAGATGAAAGCGATCGACCAGCCGGCTGGCGACGATGCCGATCACCCCCGGGTGCCAGCCATCACCCCAGAGCACCAGCACTCGCTCCCGATCCAGGCCCTGCGCGAGCACCTCCTCGATCGCCCGCTCGGTGATCTGGCGCTCGACGCGCTGCCGCTCACGATTCTCACGGGTCAGCTCGCGAGCCAGCTCCTCTCCCCGAGCCGCGTCCATGGTGGTCAGCAACTCCAGCGCCCGCTGCGCACTGCCCATCCGGCCAGCCGCATTGAGCCGGGGCCCGAGCCTGAACGCCACATCCTCGGCCTTGACCTGCTGTCCGGCCAGGTCACTGCCCTCGAGGAGTGAACGCACCCCCGGAAACTTCGAAGTGGGCAAGCAACGCAACCCGTAGGTCGCCAGAATCCGGTTCTCGTCGAACAACGGGACGATGTCGGCGATCGTCCCCATGGCAGCCAGCCCCATCGCCTCGATCAGATACCGGCGAAACTCGGGGGTCACCTTCTTCGACCGGGACAGCCTCTGGGCCACGGCCCAGACCAGCTTGAAGGCGACACCCGCGCCGCAGAGCATCTTGAACGGGTAGGGACAATCCGAACGACGGTGGTTGATCACCGCCAGCGCCTTGGGCAGATCCTCGCCGGGCTCGTGGTGGTCGGTGATGATCACGTCGATACCCAGCTGTGCCGCCCGCTCGGCGGGTTCTAACCCGCGAATTCCGCAGTCGATCGTGATCAGCAGATCGCAACCCGCCTCGGCAATCGCCTCGATGGCGGGAACGTTGAGTCCGTACCCTTCCTTGCGTCGCTCGGGAATATAGGTCGCGACGTTCTGATCGAGGAGACCGAAGAAGTGGTAGAGGATCGAGGTGCCGGTGACCCCGTCCACGTCATAGTCGCTATACAGCGTGATGCGCTGCTCGGCGTCGACGGCCTGACAGACGCGGTCGACCGCCACATCCATGTCTTTGAGCTCGCTCGGGTCATGGAGCGCATGCAAATCGGGACGCAGAAAACGGCTGGCCGCCTCCGGCTCGAGCAGTCCCCGGTTGGCCAACAGGCGGGAGAGCAAGCGGCTCACACCCAATTCTCTGCTGAGACGGGCCTCTACCTCGGGTTGTGGCTCCGATTCGACCCACAATCTACCCCTTGTATGCTTGGCTTTGCGGCGAGATCTCATCAACGGCCAACCGTAGCAGACCTACGCGTGTTTGTGAACCCCGTGATATACTCACTTCAGATGCATGTTTCCGCACTTGTCGTGGCTGGCGGCCGCGGCGCCCGGATGGGCCGCTCGATCAACAAGACCTTCCTGGAGATCGAAGGCAAACCGGTCCTGTGGCACACGGTCTCTCGCCTGGCCCAGGTCGAGGCCATCTCCGAGATCGTGCTGCTGGTCAATTCTCAGGACCTGGCCTTGATCGAGGAGAACTGGAAACCCTCGCTGATGGAGCTGGGAGTCGACCGGATCATGACCGGGGGGAAACGGCGCCAGGACACCGTCTTCGAGGGCGTACGGAACTGTCGCGCCGGCGTGGACGAGCTGGTGCTGATTCACGACGCAGTCCGACCCTTCGTGCGAGTTCATGTGGTCGAAGAGGTGATCGCCCGGGCCGCCAAGACCGGCGCGGCCATCGCCGCCATCCCGGCCGACTCCACCGTCAAGGAGTGCGACGGCCACCGCATCCTCCATACCGTGCCCCGCGAGAAGCTCTGGCTGGCACAGACCCCACAGGTCTTCTTGAAGAAGCTGCTGGCCCAGGCGCTGGAATATGCGATGCGGGAGAACATACTGGTCACCGACGACGCCCAGCTGCTCGAGCTACTCGGCCAGAAGGTCGAGGTGGTCCCGGGAAATCGGGCCAACATCAAGATCACCACCCCGGACGACCTGGAGCTGGCCCGAGCGATGATCGCCGGGCACCGGGTGCTGTGACCCGCGCCGCGTTGTGGGTCGCGGCCCTGCTCGGGCTGCTGCCCGCAGC
>CAZANL010000452.1:0-4606 GCA_964486115.1 uncultured Planctomycetota bacterium | reverse complement strand
CCCCGCGGGGCGAGGATACCTTCCAGAAGTTGAGCATTCCGTTCGACCTGGCGGATCGAGGTGGGACGACCCAACTGAAGATACCGCGACAGCAAGACTGTGATGCGTGCGATGGGAGCGGTGCGGCCAGCCCAGCCGACCGCCACAGCTGTCCGGACTGCCAGGGCTCGGGACAGGCGTCCCATGCGCAGGGTGGGTTCTCGATCAGTCGTCCCTGTACGCGCTGCCTGGGACAGGGGGTGCTGATATCCAAGCCTTGCGCCGGCTGTCAGGGTCGTGGCAGCGTGAGTGGGTCGCGGCGCCTGTCGGTCAAGATTCCGGCTGGAATCGAGAACGGCAAGCGAATCCGGCTCAGTGGCGAAGGCCAGCCATCGCCGAGTGGCGGGCCACCGGGGGACCTGTATCTTGAGATCGAGGTCCAGTCACACAGCACGATGCGTCGTGAGGGCAAGAACATCATTTCCAGTATCGAGGTCACGCTGACCGAAGCGATCCTCGGAACACCGAAAGAGGTGGAGACCCTCAAGGGAAGCGGCACCCTGACGATCCCGCCGGGGACTCAGCCCGGTACCCGACTGCGGCTGGCCGGTTGCGGCATCCCGATTCCCGGGGGTGGGAGGGGCGACCATCTGGTGGAGATCGTGGTGCAGATCCCCCGACAGCTGACCGCCGAGCAGCAGGCGCTGGTGCGTCAGCTGAATTTGTGAATCGTCACGCCGTGCTGTTGGTTGTCTGCGTGACGGCTGCGGCAGGCGGTTGGGTCATCTGGAAGATCGCACGCCGCCCTCCCGTGGCTCGGCCAAGTCATCAGCCGGCACAGGCCGTGGTGAGCGCTCGAGAGGTGCCGGCGATTACGCCGGCCAGGCGTGTCACGCTGACCGTCGAGGGGGCGCCCGCCTGGGAAATCCGTCTGGACGATGGAGGCTGGCGTCGGTTGCCCTGCACGATACAGGCGCCGGAAGGCCAGCAGTCCTTCGAGTTGCATGGCCCGTCAGGGGCGACCTTGGCCTGGCGGTTGCAACTGGATCGGGAGCGGACGATCACCCTGACCCAAGGTGATCGGCTGGGGCGGGGCGTCGACCTGATTCTCGGGGGGAAGGTCCATTATACCGGCCCCGGTCTGCTGCCGGAGCGTCTGGTTTCGTTTGTCGACAGCTACTTACTCGGACGAGACGAGGTGACAAATGGGCAATACCTGGCCTTCCTCAGTCGCTTCAGTGCCCGGCAGCGTGTCCGACTGCTGCCGCGGTCAGAGGACTGGAGGAGCGGAAGGCCGCTGCCTGGGCGTCAAGACTGGCCGGTCTGGGGGGTGCTTCCCGAAGCCGCCCTGCGTTATGCGGTGACCCACGATGGACGGCTGCCGACGCAGTCCGAGTGGGTTCGGGCCGCGTGTAGTGAGGGCAGCCTGGGTCAGGTGACCGGGCCTTATGGGACCCGGGGATTGACCGGCGGTGTTCGTGAGTACGTGGTGGCACCCCTGCCGACTCTGTTCGGCGGGCCGGGGATGTTCCTCGTTGCGGGGGGCGCTGGCAACGCGAACTGGGTCGGTCTTCGGCGGGTCGAAGAGGTGAAGGCTCGCCGGCGAGGGGGCATCCGTCTGGCGCGGTCTTTGCTCGGGTCACTCGATCCGGAGCGGGCCCGGCAGTCAGCGGACGCTGGAGTCAGGCTGGAGGGCTATCGGCTGGCCCAGACGACAGGCACCGTGATCCGCGGGCTTGCTGACCCGTGCCGGCAGGTTCGTGCTGTCTGCCGGATTCGTTTGGCCGAACTCGGGGGCAGACAGCTGCCCCGGACGGTGGACGGCCTGTTGCGAGCCCCCGAGCCGCTGGTCCGGCTCGAGGCGGTCAGGCTGGCCTGTTGGCTGGAGGACGGTCGACTTCTGCTCGCGGGACTGGCAGACAAGGCACTGATGGTTCGCCGGCAGGCCGCCCTCGGGTTGCTGCGGCTGCCGAGCCTTCCCACGCCTGCCATGCAAAAGCAGTCCGACATGCTGGTCCGCCTCGTGGCGAATGTCGCTCGGATCTACCGCGGGGACCGTGCGGTGGCCCAGTCCGTGGTGCGGCAGCTGGTCAAGCTGGATCGTGCTGCGGTCACCTGGTGTGTGGTGTTGGCGACTCTGTTGCCCGATGCTTGCAGGGAAGTCGGACGTCTGCTGCGGCAGCGTAGCGAGGTGCCAGGAACCGCTGCGGCGTTCGCACAGCTGGCAACCGCGCTGGATCGGTGGGGGATGGGGCAGTGGAAGCTCTTGACTCAGCGGCAGAGCAGCTGGCTGAGGGTGCTGGGCCCGCTGCAGCTGGCCAGCGAACTGGCTCCCGAGAATCCAGTGGTGGCGTTTCGCCTGGGGTTTCTCTACCTGTCCGCACAGCGCTATCAACGGTCGGTGGAGGCGAGCAGTCGAGCGATCGAGCTGGCGCCCAAGATGCTGATGGCCTACAACAATCGATCAGCGGCGCACTTCTGGTCCGCCAACTGGTCCGCAGCGGAATCGGATGCGGGGAGCGCGGCGCGGTTGCCGGGCGGAGCGGGTTTGCCCAACCCGCACTTCTTTCGCGGTGCCGCAGCGGCGATGCAAGGGCAAGTGCGAGTCCCGATCCAGAGCTTTCAGCGGATCCACCGAATACCGGCACGTGTCGCAAGCCGACAGATTGGGGGGGCAGAATATCTCGAGCGGCGGACGGGGCTGTTGTTGAGCCGGTATCCCGGGCGCCCCGAGGCCCGGAGTGTCCGTGCGCTGCACGCTCTGCTCGGTGGTCGCACCGGACCGGCCAAGGCGTTGCTCGAGCGGGCTCGAGGACCGCTAGCGCTAACGCTTCGCGCAGTCCTGGCACTGAAAGCGGGCGAGCGGGCCCGCTACGAGAAGCTGGCCCCTAGAGTTGCAGAGTACCGAGAACTGATCGAGCAGCTGGCCAGCACACCTACCGATTGAAGCGGTCGAACAGTGCGCCCCCCAGGTTGCGCAAGGTCAACTCCGGCCAGGGTGTCGGGGGGCCGCCGGGTCTCAGCCCTGACAGCACGCGTCCAGCCATCAGTGCCGCGCCCATTATTTGATTCTTCACGGATCTCAGAACAGCACCGGTTGGCCTGAAGAGCAGGACGGTGAGGTCGTCTCTGTCCAGGTTGTCCGGGTGCTGATCGACCAGCCGCTCGAGCAGGGCTGAGCGCGCTTCTGCAGGCTCCCGGGGATCCAGTTGCCGGACTAGATCGAGCAACCCAGTCTGCCCGATCATCTGGCCCGAGGGGTCCACCGACTCGATCAGGGCGTCGGTATAACACAGAATCAGGTCGTCCGGCGCCAGGTTGACCTGGAGCGTTGTGTAACAGGACAGATCGTGAAAGCCCAGCGGCAGGTTGGTCGGTTCGCTGACATCTTCGATTTGCTGTAGATACTCCCAAGAGGATTCGGCCGCCTTGTAGTGCAGCGGAGGGGGGTGGCCGGCGTTGACCAGCTCGAGCTGGTTGGTTGGGGCGAAGAAGGTCACCGCGACCGCGGTGGCGAACCGCTCGCCGCTGGACAGTTCACTGAATCGACCGTTCATCGCCTGGACGAACTGGCCTTGATCGATGTGATTGACGTAGCGCCGCATCAGGTCCCGTAAAATGACAGCGGGTTCGGATGCGGTCATTCCGTGGCCGCTGACGTCGGCCAGGACCATCCGCGTGATCCGACCAGTGGCGCAACTGGACGCGTAGTACACGTCTCCGCCACCTTCGGGCTCGCCTTGAGGTCGGCTATAGATCCAGGCCGTCAAGCCCGCCAGCTGGATGCTGGTGTCGATGACATGGTTCCCGCCCCAGACCTCCATGCACTGCATGACATGGGGGTTGTCTAAGGAGATTTTTCGTTGGGTCACTTCCGCGTCTTGAGCACTTCCTCGACGAAGCTCAATACCTTCATTTTGCAGGTGGAATGTCCGACGCCCGGCAGCATCTCGCGCTTGACGTTCTTGTAACCGTTTTGTGTACAGAGCCTGAGGGCATGCTTCCACTGCGCATTTAGGTTGACGTTCTTGCCGTCCAGATGTTTGTCCTTCTCGCCTTGGAAGGCGCGAACCGGTAACTGCTCCCGTTCTTCAGCGGTCCGGTTGATCTGGCCCGGCATCGAAAAGTTGGCGCAGGACGGGGCGGCTCCGCGCAGCTTGTCCGGATGGCCGAAGACCATCCGCCAGGTCAGATTGCCTCCGCCCGAGAAGCCGGTGATGAAGAATTTCTTCTCACCATTACAGTCCTTCTGGACCTGCTGAAGTGCGGCCAGCAGGCCTTCCTCGTCGAATCGCATGCGCTCGGTTGGGCTCCGATCGTGACTCTCCACCAGCGATTTGGGATAGTTGTATTTCTTGGGATTGAGTGAGTTGGTGTTCCAAAAGGTTATTGGCGTGACGATGATCAGGCCCAGCTTGCCGCGGTTCTTGAGGAACGCGCGGTGGTTGCCGAGCCAGTTGCAGCCCGCACCCTCCACGGTGACCAGGATCGGCCAGGTCTTGCGCGGTGTCCAGCCCCTGGGCAGGCTGATGATGTACTCCAGCGGGTGTTCGCCTGCCTTGCGCAGCACCGGTCCGCTCATCGCCGCCCTCAACTCGAGCTTGAGCATGTAGTCGCGCTGGCGTTG
>CAZANL010000451.1:0-4618 GCA_964486115.1 uncultured Planctomycetota bacterium | reverse complement strand
CGACACAATGCCAGATCATACCCTTCTCTCATGCCATCACGATCCATGCTAGTCAGTAGAATTTCACCGGCCCCGGCTGCCTCCATCGTGCGGACCCACTCGATGGCGTCAAGTCCTGTGGGCTTGCGTCCTCCATGCGTCACCACTTCCCAGCCCCCGCCTTCGACCCTCCTGGCATCAACCGCAAGCACTACAGACTGCGAACCCAGGCGAGCTGCGGCTCGCTCGATGAGTCCTGGATCTGCAACCGCCGCAGAATTTATCGAGACCTTGTCGGCACCTGCCTCGAGCAGTCTTCGGATGCCCTCGACACTGCGAATCCCACCGCCGACGGTCAGTGGAATGAAGACCTCCTCGGCTGTCCTGCTGATCACATCGAGCATCGCTTCCCGGCCCTCGTGCGTGGCCGTAATATCGAGAAAGCAAAGCTCATCGGCCTCCTCTCGATCATAGCGCGCAGCCACCTCAACCGGGTCTCCAGCATCGATCAAATCGACGAACTGGGTCCCCTTCACAACCCGCCCGTTCTTCACGTCCAGACAAGGAATGATCCGCTTGGCCAACATCAATACAGCTCCTTCGCAATTTCGCGCACCTGATCTCCCGTCAACAAGTAGAGTTGGGAGAAAATGTTCCGGCTCGTGTCGATGTTCGGATATTCACGTCGGTTGGAGTAAATCCAGCGCACATAGCCGTTGAGAATATCGCGATACCCCTTCGCGTGGCGGGAGTGGTGAGCGGGTTTCTTGATTGCGCTGATCGTACGGTACAGAGCAACCATCGGTCGGCGAGCGTGAACCAGCGCCGTCAGCTGCGCCTGACGCTCGGACCAGGCGGATATATTCCTCGACGAGAACCCTTCCTGGATCAACAGGCCCAGCCCCCGAAACAGGTTCCCGGTGACGGGTAGATAGTCACGCTGCAGACGGATATGGCCCAACTCGTGATACTCAGCCGAGTTCAGCAACCACCGAGTGATCAAGTTGGTCCGCCTCAGATCCAGCTCTCGCTCATCTGCCCCGGGCAGGGAATCGGTCGCGGCCCTGACGATCACGTAGGCCAGCTGGTCCTTGAGCTGCGAGCTGTGGCGAACATCCAGCGGGCCTGATGCCTGTATTTCTGTTCGTGATGGCTCCCCCAGCTGGGGTACTCGACGGTAGGCATCCAGCATGTGATGGGCAATCCGAGCATAGGTCTCCGCGTCCAGCCAGAAGCTGCGGGGGCTGAAAGTCAACCCACCGTAGCTGCTGTGAGACAGATACTCTCGGTAATGATGGATACGGCTGCTCTCGCAGATCATCAACTCGTACTCGACCCACTCGCCCCAGAGTTGCCGTCGCTGCGTCGGATTCCAGTAGAGCAAGTTCTTGATGTTGCCCTCGACCGGCCCGAAAAAGTCGAAGAGCAGACAGAGCAACCCACGCTCGCGGAAGTACTGAACCAGCCGGGAGCGCGAATTCAGTCCGGGATTCAGATAGCGATAAAAGAAGCTGAGAGACGAGATCTCTCGGTCACCGTCCAAAGTCCCCAGCCCAGCTGGCCTGTCCTGCCCCCCGATCTGACGCAAGACTTGTTCCAGCGAAGACCCCTCACCTTCGCGCTGGTAAGAACCGTAGATCCCATACAGCTGTCGTCGCAGTCGCGAGGCAAATTGCCGCGCGACACTCACCCTACGCAAGGCAGACTTGATCCGGGCGTTAGCCTTGTCCACCGTGTGGGCACGACGCAGAACCACCTCGGCCTCAGCCAGCCACCCGCAACCCTCGAAGGCCTCTCCGAGTCTAAGTCCGGCCTGCGCATCCAGCGCGTCCCGCTGCTCAGCAGCCTCGATCGCCGCTTCGAGAGCGACAAACCGATCACGTAGGCGATTGGCGTCCCGTCCCGTGACCCAGCTGGTCCCTTTCCCGCGCCAGGCCGCCAGCGCCTTGCGGTAGCGGCCTAGCTGGACCAGGGCCAGCCTCCTCGTGTCTTCCTCTCCAGACAGCCAGCGCGACCGCCGGAGTATTCGCTGATAAATCCGCTCTGCCTTCTTCGGATCTCCCTGCCGGGCGAGGAAGTACGCATAATGTCGGCTGAGCTCGGGCGTGGCGACGGGAAACAACTTCAGCGCACGCTGGCAAGCTCGCACACCGCGGGCATCCTGTCCTAGCTGGCGCAAGGCGCCTATCAGACGATGCCAGACAATCAGGTTACGTGCGTCGCGAGCCAGGATCCTCCGACTCAGATCCACGACCTCCCGATAACGATGCTGGGCGTAATAGCAACAGACTAGCCACCCCTGAACGTCACCAGGCGCCGAGAGCTCGGGTGAAGCCAGCGCTTGCTCGAAGGACGAGATCGCCTTGCCGTAGGCCTCGCGTAAATAGTGAACCTGACCAACCATCGAAAGGGTGTCAGGATCCTTCGGCTTGTAGCTGAGCGCCGCGTTGAAGTTCTCCAGCGCGAGGCTCAAGCGCTCGCCCCTGAAAGCGGCTCTACCCTGCAGATAATAGCGATATGCCAGCTCTGCATCCGACGGGTCGCCCGCTTCGACGCTCGCGCAGCCTCCCCCTATCAGCAGGAAGAAAGACAAAACCAGGAAGATCCGACCAGGGCGCCACATGAAGCGTCTCATTCTATCGAACCCTTGACCCAGCCGCAATATGGGCACAATGGACTGCCATGGCACCTCTGCAGGCATTGGACCTGGCGCTGCCGGCGGTGGCGATGGCCTGTCGCCTGACCCAGCAGCTGCAAGGACACGTCGACTCTCTCGACAAATCGGACGGCTCGCCGGTCACGATCGCGGACTTCACCTCTCAGGCGGTGGTCATGCATCACCTGCGAGCCACCGCCGCCGAAGACAGCTTCTATGCCGAGGAGAGCGCGGATGCGCTGCGAAACGACCCCCAGCTTCTCGCTCAGGTCCACCAGCTGGTAAAGCAAGAAATTCCCGAGGCGGTCGAAGGATCCATCTGTGACTGGATCGACAGCGGACGGCGGCCAGCCGGTGGCAGCCAGCACTGGTTGCTCGATCCGCTGGACGGAACCAAGGGGTTTCTAACCGGCGGCCAGTACGCCGTGGCGCTCGCGCTGGTCGTTGACGGCGCTCCAGTGCTCGGAATACTCGGCTGCCCACATCTGGCCCGAATCTTCGTTGCACCACCCGGTGGAGATGCTTTCAGCGTACCGCTCGATCTGGCGCCGCCGCGTAACGCCCTCGCGGTAAGCGAACGCCTGGACCCAGCCGCGTGCCGCATCCTGCACAGCCGTGTGTCCACCCACAGCGACCTGGAACTACAGGAGTTGCTGTACAGCCAGGTCGGCCTGTGCAGCCCACCCATCCCGCTCGACAGCCAGGCCAAGTACGGGATGGTCGCAGCGGGAGAGGCGGAAGTATTCATGCGGCTGCCCCACCCCGACCAGCCCACCTATGTGGAACGGAGCTGGGATCACGCCGCTGGAGCTCTGTTGGTCGCCGCAGCAGGCGGGCGGGTGACAGACATGGATGGCAGGACACTCGACTTCTCTACCGGCGATCGGCTGAGTGCCAACCGAGGTATCATCGCGACCAACGGCGGCCCGGTTCACGACGCCTTGCTGGCAGCAATCGAGAGCCTGGATCGGTGAGCTTCACGGTGCTCCCGAACGTATTGGTTCTGCTGGCTGGCGCCTGCGCTGGCTTCGTCAACGTCGTGGCCGGCGGCGGCTCGTTGATCTCTCTGCCAGCACTGATCTTCCTCGGGCTACCACCCGGCATCGCCAATGGCACCAATCGGGTAGCGATCCTGGCCCAGAACCTGGTCGCAGTACAGACCTATCGCGCACAGGGCGTGGGCGATTACCGCCGAGCCGTGTTGCTCGCCCTGCCCGCCATGCTAGGCAGCATTGCAGGAGCCTGGCTGGCCACCCGTATCGACGAGACGATCTTCAAGCGCGTGATCGGCGCCATCTTGCTGGCAATGATGGTTCTTTTTTTGACCAGGCCACAGCACTGGCTAGAGCAGAAAACCTCCGCGCGGAAGCACCCGATGTGGGTTTCAATGCTCGCTTTCGGATTGCTCGGGGTCTACGGCGGCTTCATCCAGGCGGGCATCGGTGTGATGCTGCTAGGCGCTCTCGTGCTCATCGAGGGGCAGGATCTGGTCAGCGCCAACGCGGCCAAGGTGACGATCGTGCTCCTCTATACGCTGGTCGCGCTGGCGATCTTCGCCGGTACCGCCAACGTGCACTGGCGCCTCGGATTGGTACTCGCTTGCGGCAACATGGTCGGAGCCTACCTGGGAGCCCGCGCAGCGGTAAACAGAGGCGCACCCTGGATCTTCCGAATCCTGCTGGTGGTATTGACCCTCAGCGGGCTGAAGCTCCTTTTTGGAAGCTGATCACCACAGGTCAGCGTGCACCTGGGCCATCCAGCGGCCGTGGGGAAACAGCCAAACCATCGTCGCGTCTTGTCACGAATCACTTCCGCTGGCTCCACCAAACTCGCCAGCGCCCGACATCGGACGCCGCATAGGACTTTCCAGTCAGCTGGCACAGCAGATGGTGAGCAATCTTCCGCAGCCATTGCTGGCGATTTTCAAGTCTGTCGATGAGCAGCGGCGCGACCGGCAAATACTTGCGACGGACCAGTTCTCGC
>CAZANL010000450.1:0-4631 GCA_964486115.1 uncultured Planctomycetota bacterium | reverse complement strand
GCACCGAGATGCCGGCGAGCTCCAGGCGGCCGCCCTCGAAGACGCCGCGCACGGCAATCCAGTCGGCATGGTACACATAGGGGTTCTGTGCCCCGATATCGCGATGCCAGAGGACGATCTTGTTTTCCTTGGCTGCATAGGCGGCGACATGCCTATATTGCTTGGCGACCCCGAACAGCACTACCTGGCATCCGTCGATCAGGTCGGTCAGTTGCTCCCAGGTCGAGAACAGCCGGGTGTTGCATTCCTTCGCTTCGGGCCGTTCCGCAAAGGAAGGCTCGAAGGTGGTCATACCGAAACCCTCCGCCGCCATGGCCACCGCCGGGCCTGAGTGGATCACATCATGGCCACGGTCGATCAACTCCCGGCAGACCGGAAGGTTGCGGTCCTCATGGCCCTGGAAGGCTTCGGAAGTGATGACGAGGATTCTCATTGCTGGGGCATCGCAAAGTTAAAACGGACTACGGATTCTACGATTTTCTCCGCCTCATAAGGGTCTAATGGACATTTGCCTGTCAATTATTTGTTGCCGTCTCCAGAGGGGGTGGCCTTGAGATACTGCAAGAAGTGCCTCGAGCCTGACACCCGGCCCGACTGCGTTTTCGACGATGGGGGTGTCTGCCTTCCCTGCCGCTACGCCGAGCTAAAGGAAACCATCGACTGGGATGCCCGCTGGCGCCAACTGGAGGAACTGGCCGCCTGGGGCCGGGAGCGCAACGTTTCGGGCTACGACTGCATTGTCCCGGTCAGCGGCGGCAAGGATAGCACCTGCCAGGCTATGCTAATCCGCGACAAACTGGGCCTCAAGCCGCTGCTGATTTCGAGCAGCTTCCCTCCGGACCAGATCACCAAGCGGGCCCCGGACAACCTGGAGAACTTGGTTTCACTGGGCTTCGACTGTCAGATCAGCTATCCGGCGCCCGGGGTCTGGCGGCGCCTGTTGCGCCATGCCTTCCTGGAACATGCCAGCATCTACCGGCCCTCGGAGTTGGCCCTGCTGGCCATCGCCCCGATGATGGCCATCTACTACCGGATTCCATTGGTCTTCTACGGTGAGAACCCGGCCCTGCAATGGGGCAGCGCCGGCGGCTCGACGGACGGCGATGCCAATACGACCCGCGATCTGAACACCATCAGCGGTGGCGACATGACCCCCTACCTGAAGGCCGGTTTCACGGAAGAGGAGATGTATTTTTATCGCTACCCCACCAACGAGGCCATTGAGCGAGCCGAGTTGAAGATGATCTATATCGGCTACTATCTGCCCGACTTCAACGACATCGTGAACACCGAGTTCGCCGTCGAGCACGGCCTGATCGGGCGCAGTGGCGAAGACGCCGTCTTCGAGGATATCGGCCAGATCTCGGTTTACGACAGCCTGGAATGCGACTTCCTGCAGATGAACCAGTTCCTCAAGTACGTGAAGTTCGGCTTCGGCAAGACCTCGGAGCAGTGCTCGGGCTTGATCCGGCTGGGCGCCATGAGCCGCGAGGAGGCCCTGGAGAAGACCCTCAAATATGACGGCCGCTGCGCGCCGCGCTACATCCGCCGTTTCTGTAAGCATATCGGGATTACCGAGGATGCTTTCTGGGAGGTGGTCGAAAACAACCGCAATCAGGATATCTGGGAGCGGGACGGTAATGAGTGGCGGTTGAGGTATCCCCCGTCATGATCTGCGTCATCGACTACGGCATGGGAAACCTGGGCTCGGTCTGCAACGCCCTGGCTTTCCTGGGCGCTGAGGCCAAGGTCTCCAACGATGCCGAGGAGATCAGCCAGGCCAGCGCCTACGTGCTTCCCGGCGTAGGCGCCTTCGGCGAGGCCATGGCCCGGCTTGAGGAACTCCATATCATCGAGGTCCTGACCGAGCAGGTGATCGATGCCGGCAAGCCCTTCCTCGGCATCTGCCTGGGCATGCAGCTCCTGGCCCGGGATTCCCAGGAAGGCGGCCATCACGAGGGTCTGGGCTGGATCGACGGTCAGGTGATCCGTCTGACCGAGGAGCGTGGTGTCCGCGTACCTCACGTCGGCTGGGCCTCTCTAGAGGCTTCTGATGATCCGCTCTTCGCCCGCACCGGCGAGGGGGCCAGCTTCTATTTCGATCACTCCTATCACCTTGTCTGCGATGACACTCTGGTCACGGCGACCTGCGACTTCGGCAGTCCGGTCATCGCGGCGTTGCGCAAGGACAACATCTTCGGCGTCCAGTTCCATCCCGAGAAGAGCCAGCGCAGCGGCCTCAAGCTGTTGCGCGGCTTCCTCAATCACTGCGGGGAGATGGCCTGATGCCGGCCAAGCGCATCATCGCCTCACTGGTTATCAAGGGCGGCATCGTCGTCCAGAGCATCGGCTTCGAGCGCTTCCTGCCGGTCGGCCGGGCCGACATCGCCGCCCGTTTCCTCGACGACTGGGGTGTGGACGAAATCCTGCTGCTCGACATCGAGGCCAGCGCCGAGGGCCGCCTGGTCTCCCTGGATCTGGTCGAGGCGGTCTCGAAAAGCTGCTTCGTGCCGATCACCGTCGGCGGCGGCATCCGGGGCAACGACGACATCCAGGCGGTGCTCCACTCCGGAGCCGACAAGATCGCCGTCAACCGGCTAGCCTTCACCTCGCCGGAGACGGTGCACGCCTCCTCCAGATTGGTCGGTTGCCAGTGCATCGTTGCCTCCATGGATGCTCGGGGACGGGAGGTCTTCACCGGCAACGGTCGCAATCCAACTGGCCAGACACCGGCTGATTACGCCCAGATGCTGGAAGAGTTCGGAGCCGGGGAGATCCTGGTCAACTCCATCGATAACGACGGCGCCAAAACGGGCTACGACCTGGAGCTGGTGCAAGAGGTGGCCGATGCGGTCTCGGTTCCGGTCATCGCCCTTGGCGGCGCCGGCCATCTGGAGCATTTCGCCCAAGTCCTTGCCATCGACGGCGTCTCGGCGGCAGCGGCAGGCAACTTCTTCCATTTCACCGAACACTCGGTCGCCGTTCTCAAGGCCCAGCTCGGCGGCGAAGTCCGCATGGAGAGCGTCGCCGACTACCGGGACAGCGCGTTCCTTGAAGACGGTCGGATCGGCAAGAAGGCCGACGGGGTGTTGGCCGAGCAGATATTCGATTACCTCCCCGAGGAGGGGATCTGATGCGCTACTGCACCCGTTGCCTCTATCCGGCTAGCCATCCTTTGCACCTGACCTTTGACAATGAGGGGATCTGCAGCGGCTGCCGGGTCCACGAGGAGAAAGACCGTTTGGACTGGGCCGAACGCGGCCTGCGCCTGAAGGAAATTTTCAAGGCCTACCGTAGCGAGACGCGGCTCAACTACGACTGCATCATCCCGGTCTCCGGCGCCCAGGACTCCTACTTCATCGTCCACACTGTCAAGAAGGTGTACGGGATGAACCCGCTTCTGGTGACCTACAACCGGCATTACAATACCGAGCGCGGCATCCGCAATCTGGCCCACCTCCGGACCCTGCTCGACTGCGACATGATGCAGATGATCATCGATCCCCGGACGGTGAAGAAGATTAGCCGCGAGACCATCCGCCGCCGGGGCTCCATCCATTGGCACGTGCTGGCCGGGCAGACCGTCTACCCGGTGCAGATCGCCGCCCATTTCAAGATCCCGTTGATCGTCTGGGGCGTCCACCAGGGCTGCGACCAGGTCGGCATGTTCTCCCACCTGGACGAGGTGGAAATGACCCGCAAGTACCGCTGCGACCACGACCTGATGGGTCTGGAGGCCGAGGATCTGGTGGGCGGCCAGGAGAGCCTGACCGAGGCCGACCTGGGCCAGTTTGCCTACCCCCACGACAAGGTGATCGCCGAGGTGGGCATCCGGGGCATCTATTTGAGCAACTACATGCACTGGGACTCCAAGCGGCAGCACGAAGACATGCTGAAGCTTTATGGCTACGAGACGGCCGTTCAGCAGCGCACCTTCGACACCTACAACCACGCCGACTGCCAGCACTATGCCGGCCTGCACGACCAGATCAAATTCCTCAAGCACGGCTACGGCAAGGCTACCGATCATGTCTGCCGGGAAATCCGCCTCGGCCGCATGAGCCGGGAGGAAGGCATCAAACTGGTACGCCGCTACCAGAACGTGGTCCCCAGCGACAAGGCCCGCTACCTGGATTGGGTCGGCATGGAGGAGGGTACTTTCGACGCCTGCATTGACCAATTCCGCGCCCCGGATATGGAGCCTGTTCCCACCGCCCCGGGCGAAGTCGAGCCCACTTGCGAGTTCATCGTCACGCCCAGCAAGGACCCGGACGCCGACGAGGAGCGTTACAAAATTCTGGCCAAGGGGTACGTCGATTGAGCCCTCTGCCATTCCCCGGCGTCGTCCGCCTGGAGCCCTCGGCTGGTTGCAACCTGGCTTGCAGCCACTGCCCTACCGGCACCGTGACCATGAAGCGCGGGGTGATGGGTGAAGAGGTCTTCCAGCGCGCCCTTGACGCCATCCGCGATCACATCGACGCCATCCGCGTCGTCGTCCTTTATCACGGCGGCGAGCCGCTGCTGCACAAGCGTTTCCCGGAGATGATCAGGCGGGTCAAGGATCTGGGGGTGCCCTTCGTCAAGACGGTGTCCAACGGGATGCTGCTGGGCGACGACGAGATCAAGGGCCT
>CAZANL010000449.1:3094-4641 GCA_964486115.1 uncultured Planctomycetota bacterium | reverse complement strand
CTGTCCAGCGCCGGTATGGCCGTCCGGTTCTGTGGATGATCATGACCAGCCAGGCCAATCACGTGCAGACGCGTCAGTTCTTCGAGCGGCATGAGTGGTTCGGGCTGGATCCCGGGAGCGTCATTCTGTTTGAGCAGGGGATGTTGCCCGCCCTGGATCCAGCGGGGAGGCTCATTCTGGACTCACCCGGCCATTTGTTCGAGAGTCCCAATGGTCATGGCGGGACGCTCGAGGCGCTGGCCACCCACGATCTGCTGACGCCAATGCGGGAGCGGGGGGTCTCTGTGCTGTCCTACGCCCAGGTGGACAATCCGCTGGCGACGTTGCTCGACCCATTGTTCCTGGGCCATCACGTCAGCGCTGCCTCCGAGATGTCGACCAAGGTGGTGCGAAAGGTGGATCCAGAGGAGAAGGTGGGGGTGCTGGCGCTTCATGATGGTCAGGCCGGCCTGATCGAGTACAGCGACCTCTCAGATGAGCGCAAGACGGCGGTCGACGCGAGCGGCCAGCTGCGTTTCTGGGCCGGCAACATCGCGCTCCATGCATTCGACCGGTCTTTCCTCGAGCGATTGACCGGAGGGGGGCTGTCTCTTCCGTATCATCTCGCTGTGAAACAGGTTCCGCTCCTGGGCTCGGATGGGGAGGTGGCTGGCACTCAGCCGGGCCACAAGTTCGAGCGGTTCATCTTCGACGCCCTGCCGTTGGCCGAGCGCACCCTCAACCTGGAGGTGCTGCGGGAAGATCAGTTCGGGCCGGTCAAGAATGCGCAGGGAAGCGATTCTCCGGCCGAAACCCATCGGCTCTTGCTGGGTTTATGGGGTGGGTGGCTGGAACGAGCAGGAGTCGCGGTCCCGCGGGACGCCGAGGGCCAGGTGTCCGTCCCGATCGAGATCAGCTCGCTGTACGCCTTGGATGCGGAGGAGTTGCGGCACAAGGTAGATGCCGATCTCGAAATCGACGGAACATTGCTTTTGGAGTGACTTGCAGATGAGATGGATGTCGCCCCGCCGCCATCGACGCGAAGGCTCGACGTCTCTGGAACATGGGAAAGAGCATGCAGTCCAACGGTCGAATCGAGCAGGGCCGGCAGTATTCCGGAAGTTGCTCGGCCAATATCCCCGTTCCATCTACGCCAGGCAGGCTAAACAAGAGCTCGGAGCGGAGGATGAGTGAGCGGATCGAGACCAGTTCTGGTAGAACTCAGGCATGAAACGACTGATCCTGCTTCCACTGATTGCGCTCCTGGGGATCCCGGCCTTCGCCGAAGAGTCCAAGCGAAAGGTGTTGGTCAGCGTTCGCGTCTTTGCAGCTAGCCCGGTTCAGATCGCGGCCTGGCGTCACAGCCTGGGCAAGTCGGTCAAGGAGTTGCCCGATATCGGCGCGCAGTCACCCATCTCGGGAGAGCACGTTCGGGCCATCCGGAAGTCGGTCAAGCTGGGTAAGGCGACACTGCTCTCCGCACCAGATCTGTCAGTGGGCGAGAGCTCGCGGACCCATGTGATGGTGCTCAAGCCGATTAGCTATGTGAAGACGTACCGTCTGGGAGA
>CAZANL010000449.1:0-3084 GCA_964486115.1 uncultured Planctomycetota bacterium | reverse complement strand
ACGAGAAGCCCCAGCCAGTGATCGCGACAATGCACGAAGGATTGATCATGGGTGTGCGACCGGTGATCAGCAAAGACGCGAAGATGATCACCGTTCAGGTGGAGTACGGTGTCACGACGGTGGTGCGTCCGATTCCCCACGTGAAGACCAAGGCGGGTTTGATTCATGAGCCCGAGGTCAAGAAGTTCAAGGGTCGACTGACCCAGACGGTGGCATCGGAGGGGAGTTTCATCATTCTGGGGTTTCCGCATTCGGGGACCAAGAGACCACGGCAACTGGCTATCCTGGTCGCGGCCAGGGTGATCAAGGCGAAGCCCCCGGGCAAGTAGCGCTGTCTGCCTGACGGGTGTCGAAAGTCCTCTTCCCCGAGCGGGGGCGAGATAAGCTCTCCAGGGTGTGCCTGCCGGTCGTCGACAACTCTGGTAGAACCGGATAGACCAGCCAATCGGGTGGGATAGAGAAAAGGCGGGGGACCCAAAATCCCCCGAGAATCCGCTTGCGCGAAATGTCACACAGAGCCTAGCCTCCAATCCCGTGTTTGCCCAAGAGGAACTCCCGGTGGTGATTGCCGACGGTCAGTACACCCTGACCCGTCTGCTTCATCAGGGTGGTTACAGCAGCATCTACTTTGCCGAGGTAGATCTCAATCGCTTCGATTTTCAGCTGCTGCTCGACACTCACGAGTCGCGAGGCAAGAGCACCGAACGCCGGAGGAAGCCGGCGAGCGGTGTCGGCGAACCGGATAGCCCTGCTGGAATGTGTCGCCGGTTGATGCTGCCATATCCGCGGGATCTCCGGGCTGCGGTCAAGGTGATGTCGGATGATCGGCCCGCACAGCGTCAGAAGCGCTTCGAGGCGGAGTGGCAGAAGATGATCGCTCTCTATCATCTGCATCTGATGAGCGTCTACGGTGCTGGCCAGTCGGACGGCCTGTGCTGGTATGCGATGGAAGCGCTGCCCCAGGTCAAGACGCTCCCGGAACTCTATGCGCTGCCGGCAGGAGAATTGCTCGAGCTCGGTGCGCAGGCTGCCGGTGGACTCGGCGTGCTGCACAAGAATCGGCAGATCCATGGGGACCTGCGTCCAGACAAGCTGCTTTCCTTCGGCCGCCCTGGCAAGCCCCTTCTGCGGGTGGTGCAGCCGGTGGGCGGTCGGCATGTGGGGGGCGGCACGCGGCACTATCTCTCACCGGAGCAGATTCAGGGTCGGCGTGTGGATCAGCGGACGGATGTTTACTCGCTGGGTGCGGCGCTCTACCGTCTGCTCAGCGGCCACGTGCCGTACGAAGGCTGTGAGGCCGACGAAATAGAGGAACTGATCGAGGACGGCAAGGGACCGACTCCAGCGGGCAAGCTCAACACCGAGCTGGCCCAGGCGACCCAGCAGTTGCTGCGCAAGATGATGGCGATGGACCCCGCGCGACGGCTGCAATCGATGGGTGAGGTGCAAGATGCGATCCGCGGAATCCTCTCGGACAATCGCTATGCGGTGTCGCAGTTGCTGGACCCCAAGAGGGGCGCCACCACGCAGCGGCGTGAGCGAAACATCTCCTCTGTCGTGCGAAAGCCGGCGACGCCCCCGTTGCAGGTCGTCGCAATGGTGGCCGCTGCGATCATCGGGGTCTTGGTTTTGGGGTTCATGATCAGTGCCTTGACCGGCGGAAAGGGAGGACCCAGAGAGACCGAAGAGTGGGGCAAGGTGTCAGAGAAGACGCCGGACGGGGTGAAAGAGCCTCCCGGAACAGCGGCGGATGGAGATGATCGTCTGATCGGTCGGCTGGGGGGTTTGGGAAAGCGGGCGGTGGTCCTGGCGCAGCAAGGGCAGTTGGCGAAGGCTCAAGAGCTTCAGGACGAGTTGACCGAGTTGGCGATGAGCCGGGAAGATAGCGACCAGGTGGCTCAGGAGTTCAGTCGCTGGCAAGACAAGATCGGTATCGCTCGCACGAAGTACCTGGATAGCGTGGCGATCCGGGCAGCCAAGGCGCTGAAGGAAGGCCAGAAGGCCCAGGCGCGACGGCTCATTCAGGAACTCGAAGAGCACGCGCCCAGCCACGTGAAGCTACCGGACCTGCTGGAGGAGTTGGAGAAATAGCCGAGCCACGAACGTCCGGGTGGCGGGCCAGGCATTTCTGCGCAGTCTATCTGGTCTACCTGTTGCTTCTCGGCTTTCTGCAGTTCAGCGTCGCCGGCTTCTCGGGTGTCCACGCCTGGTACCATACCCGGCTGTCCCGCATGTCGCTCGATGAGCCGATGTCTCCGCGCTTTCACTGGACCCAGGAGAGCGTCTGGGCGGAGCGTTACTCGGACAAGGAGTGGTTGTTTCACCTCTACCTCGCGCCGTTCGCGTGGCTAGGTGAGCGGCAAGGCTCGTTGCTGGTGGGGGGCAAGGTAGGTGGCGGCGTTGGTCTTCCTGGTCTTCCTCTCGCTGCTGGTCGAGCTTCAGGTGCCCTGGCCGTTCCTCTGGACACTGGTGCTGATCGGCGTCTGTCCGCATTTTCTCTATCGCATGGGGTTGGTTCGGCCACACCTGCTGTCGCTGTTTTTGCTCTTGCTCGGTCTGTATGCGCTGTTCACCGAGCGATGGGTGCTGCTGTTCACGGTGTCGGTCTGCTACCCGCTGTGCTACACGGCGTTTCACACGCTGCCGATCTTGCTGCTGATGGTGATCGGTGGCTGGCATATGTTCGGGCGGCCCTGGAGCCTTCGGCCGCTGCTGGTGTCGCTCGTCGGCGTCACCCTGGGCTGTCTGCTGCACCCCCCCCATGCCCCATAACTTCTATTCCTGGTACATCCAGAACGTGGTGCTGTTCCGCTCACTGATGGTCACGGATCTGCCGCTCCAGGTGGGTGTGGAGTTGACGTCGCTGCCGGCGAATGTGTTCTTGAGTCGCCACCTGCTCCTGCTGGGCATCTGGTTCCTGCTGTTTTGTCTGTCCCTGGGGAGCAAGGTGCGGGCGTCGCGCGAAGCGGTCGCGGTATTCATCACGGTCGCCGCCTTCGGAGTGTTGACCCTGACGGCGCGTCGGTTTGTCGAATATTGGGCGCCGTTCAGCGTGCTGCTGCTGGCCGTCTACGTACGCGATCT
>CAZANL010000448.1:0-4649 GCA_964486115.1 uncultured Planctomycetota bacterium | reverse complement strand
GGCTTGGGCTTGGGCTTTACGGTCGGCTTGGGCCTGGGCTTTACGGTCGGTTTCGGTTTGGGTTTTGGCCTGACGGTCGGTTTCAGCTTTAGGGTCGGTTTTGACTCTGGCTTGACGGTTGGCTGTGGCTGAGGCTTGACGGTCGGTTTCGGCTTTACGGTCGACTTGGGCCGGGAACGCGTTTTGTCGAGGATGACACGTCCATTCAGGATCGTCATCAGCACCCGCGCATCCGGAAGCCGCTCGGGCGAGAGCTTGGCGAGGTCTCGGTCGAACACGACAAGGTCCGCGCGAAGCCCGGGACCCAGGCGTCCCGTTCGGGTCCAGCCAGACGACCGCGCCGCGTCCACCGTCATCTTGCGAAAAGCCGATTGGGCCGAGATGCCCCACCGGCGCATCGCTGCGGAGATCGAGACCAGCGGGTTCAATGGCCCTCCCGGCCACCCGCTGCCGAAGCCTACGGTGGGCGACGTCGCTGGAGCGAGGTCCAGCAGGCGATCCAGCGACGTCGGTAGCATCGCTCGGGTGGCCTGTGGGTTGAGTGCAGTGGCTGGGTATTGCACGATGCCGACCGAGGCCTTGGCCAGCATGCCGGCCTGATCCGCATGCAGCAGGCGGCCACTTTCCAGTCGGCGCAGTGTATCCGGCGTTTGTGAGGCGGCGTTCAGGACTGCCTTGAGCGCAACGTCTCCCTCCGCCCGTACCCCCAGGCCTGCCCTCTCCTGGTGCAGTGTGCGAAGGAGGCGTTCGATGCGGGAGGCGGGGTGATACATCCGTCCAGCACCACGTGTGTTCTGGTAAGGTTGGCTAAGCGCTGCCGTGTGGAGATCGAGGGAGCCGTCCAGCACGAGTCGAATTCCAGCCAGCCTCAGCTGCGGATGCTGTTCACCTAATATCTGACGGTAGTAGCGAAACCGGGTCAGCGCTCCTTTCCCGGTCATCCAGCTCTGGACTCGTAGCGAGAGCAGTTGGCGGCCAGCCAGGTTCTCCAGCTGGTCGAGAGGTGTGCTGGGGTCGCTAACGGTCGTGATCCCCAGCTCCGAGCAGCGTCTCATGGCTTGGTGCAGGGCTTCCTGCCTCTGCTGCCGGTTCAGTTGCGGAAAGGCAGACCAGACGATGCGGGTGGCCGGTCCCAGCAAGAGGCCGTTTGGCTTGCCTGCCGCATCGGTGCGGATCCAGTTCCCGTAGTTGCGGATGGATTGGCGGTGGATTCGCAGTCGCTCGAGGGCCCTGCCGTTGAGCCAGAAGCATGCTCCTCGACTGCGGGCGAGCATGACGATGTGGTTTGGCGCAACGCGGTCGAGCGCCTGTCGGTCAGGCAGGGATGGCTCGCTCCAGAGTGCCTCGTCCCAGCCGCGACCGAGGATCCACTGATCCGCCGGGCTGCGGCGGGCAGCGCTGGCGACCAGCCGCAGCACCTCTTGTCGAGAACGAGCGGCAGACAGGTCGAGCCAGGACATCAGCCTGCCGCCGCGCAGGAGTTCCACATGCATGTCGTGCAGGCCCGGCGTTACGGTGGCGCCGCGGAGCTCGACCACTCGGGTTCGGCCGGGGGCTATCAGGCGGCTGATCTCACTGTCGCTGCCGACCTGGACGACCTCATCCCCGCTGATTGCGAGCGCGGTAGGTGGTAAGGGTGACGGTTTGCCGAAGGCCCAGATCCTGCCTCCGCGTAGCACGAGGTCGGCAGGCTGGTCGGATCTCGTCGTCGCGGTCTGCTCACTGCTGCAGGCGATAAGCAAACAGCAGAGGCCCAGGGCGGCCGTTACCCTAGCTTTTGTAGTGGCGAATCTGTCGCTTGGCATCTCGCTCCTTCATCGACTGACGCTTGTCGTGAATCTTCTTGCCCTTTGCGAGGGCGGCCTCCACCTTGGCGATCCCTCGAGTGAAATAAAGCGACAGCGGGACCAGCGTGAGGCCGGCCTGGGAGACTTTCTTGTGCAGTCGGTTGATCTCGTGCCGACGCAGTAGCAGCTTGCGCTTGCGCGCCGGCTCTGGTCGGAACGAGGTTGCCTGCGGGTACTGCTTGATGTGCAGGCCAATCAGCCAAACTTCATCATTCTGGATGCGGCAATATGCGTCGGTGAAGGTTGCGGCGCCATTGCGCAGGCTCTTTACTTCGCAGCCCTTGAGCACGAGTCCGGCCTCGAAGGTCTCCAGGAGGAGATATTGAAAGCGAGCCTTCTTGTTATTGATGATGATCTTACGCGAACTCTTCTCCGGGCGGCTCATTGGACAAAAGGATTGGCCAGGATGTCGCGCATTTTGTGGTAATCGCTGTCCGCCAGTCGCTGGCTCTCGCGCAGCGCTTCGAGTTTTTGGGCCAGGCGTTTGGGACTCGTGACCTGAGCGGGTTTAGGGGGCCCGTCGTTGTTCGGGGTTGGTGGCTCCTCCACATAGGCCTTCAGCGTCACGATCACACCAGCTGGCGTCCACTGCTTCAGCTTGGGGCTCCAGAACAGATCGTCCCGCCCGAACAGGCCCAGCTTGAGCAGCTTGCGGGTCAGCCGCAGGCCGATCGGGCCGTAGCCCTTGCCAAGTAGGGCGAGGAACCAGCCCTTGGTGATCGGCTTGTTCTCGTCGGGCTGTGACTCGGCGGCCGCCTGGTTCTCGTTTTCGGTCTCTTTTTCCGGTGCCTTGTTCTTTCGTTTCGGCACGCTGTCACCCACGAGGTCTCGCAGTTCCGCCACATCCGCCTTCCGCGTCTTTTTCGTCTTCTTCGTCTTCCTCTTCTTCTCGGTCTTGCCTTTTTGCTTGAGCTTGGTGGTCTTGGCCGTCATTTTCAGCTCTTCGGACTCCGGCGTTTCGGGAAGCTCGAACGACTCCTCGCATTCTGTGCACTGGATATGGCGCCCGAACTCGAACAGCGAGATGGTCAGCCTTGCCTCGCATTTTGGGCAGTAGTATTCCCGCTTCTTTTGGAAGTTGAGGATCTCCTCGATCGCATCTTCCTCGATGTAGCCCTTCGAGATCAGCAATTCGCCCAGTGGGATCTTCTGGTCGAAGTGCTCGATCTCTGCCTGCTGTCGCAAGCACTCGTTGATCTGGCTCTCGCTGGCGTAGCTGTTCTCGCGGACGAGCCTCCCAAACAGCGCCTCGTCCCGCTTGTGGCGTGTGTACTTGTATCGCTTCTGCAGGTTCCGGTGCTGGATCCGTAGCACCTCCTCGACCTCCGCTTCGCTGAGGATCTTCTCCTGGATCAGCACGTCGCCGAGGAAGTCGTACTTTTCCTCGTCCTGCAGTTCTTTCTGGATCTGCACGCATTTCTTCAGCTGTTTTTGCGTGACGAAGCCGCTGGCGAGCGCCAGCTTACCGAAGAGGATCTCGTCGCTCTTCTCCAGCGCGTTGGTGATCGGCTGAACTTCGATCACCCGCGACTCACGGTACTCGCCCGTGTAGGGAGCGAGTTCGACGACCTCCTGCGAGTCCTGAGCCGGGTTCTTGCCCTTTGTCGTGCGCTTCTTGCGAGCTGGTCGCTCGGGCCGGCGGCGCGCGGCTGAGCGCTCGATCTTGTCCGTGCGCCCCCTGCGTCGTTCGTCTTGGCCCTTCTCGGGCGGGGTCTCTTCTTCCTCGGTGTTATCTGGCCGCCCTCGGCCTTTACCTCGCCGAGCGGCCCGTGTCCGATCCCTAGCCATGCCGTCCCCTGCTGTGTGGTTTATTCAAGTCATCATTATAGGCAGGCCTAAAAGGGCTGTCTACGGCATCCCGGACTCCACCGCATCCAGTAGTTCGGCTGCCGAAATGCGACCTCTTGAGAGCAAGTCGGTCGCCTCCGCCTTTCGCGTGGCTGCCCACTCGAGTTTTTCGCAGCCCGCGAGGTTGATTCGTACGAGGTCCGCCGCGCCTTCCAGCGCGGCCAGTCCGGCTCGCACCGCGATGCCCAGATCAGGCAGAACGTGCTGGCTTGCCGATTCGGCCAGCGGACCGAGGCAAGCCAGGAGCGATTGAATGTGCCGCATCACCTCGAGCGGCGGCTTGCTGCTGGCCTGCTGGCCGGCCTGGATGGCGAGATGTCGTTCGGGGTCCTGCTTGGGGAGGCGGTAGGCCCGTAGCAGACCAGAGAAAGCGCGCTGGTCGAGCTGGATCAAGCCGTACAGCGCTCGCCAGCTGTTGTCGGAAAAAGCCAGGATCGTCTCGAGTGGCTTGTTCGAGAGGCGGCAGAGCATCGATATCTGGGCAGCCGCCATTGCGGCGGCGAGTGCGACGACCGCTCCTCCACCCGGTGTCGCGTCGCCTGATGAGAGTCGCTCGAGCAGCGGCAGCGAGCAGGTGCCCGGATCGAGCAGCTGATCGAGCAGCCGCTCCTCGATCAGGCTACCGGTCGGGAACCCAGCGGCTTCGTTGATCGCCGTGGCCGGGGCCAGGCCAACCAGTTCATCTTCGATTACCGACACGCCGGCCGCCTCGGCTCGCGCTACCACGGCCCGATAGGCCTCAGGCAGCCCGATCGCCTCCAGGTCGATCAGGTTCATCGAGACCTGCACCTTGCCTCGGCTCTCCAGGGCGAACCCGAGGGCCTGTAACCCGGGGAGTCCACCGGATGAGGCGCGAACCTCTTTGGCAATTCTGTGCGCCACGCTCAGCTCGCTGGTGTCGAGCACCACATTGTAGGCGATCAAGAATGGCCGCACGCCGACCAGGGTGGCTCC
>CAZANL010000447.1:0-4662 GCA_964486115.1 uncultured Planctomycetota bacterium | reverse complement strand
CGATCGCGGGCAGCTATGGCGGATACGACTTCTCGCTGGCCGATCTGCGCAACATCTCTCACGGCGGATCCAGCATCGAGGAAGGCTGGCGCACCGGCCAGTTCGCCGGTATGCGCTGGAACGACTACAAGTACTGCCTGCGCACCGAAGGGAAAGAGCGCGTGCTGCTCGAGCCCGCCCCCTTCTGCGAGAGCATGGCCACCCGGCTCGAAGAACAACTCCAGGCTCTGGAGGTCGACCCCCAGGTGCGAGCCATCCTGACCATCACTCACACCGCAGCGCACCGCGAGCAGGTCGAGGGGCACCCGTTACAGTGGGGACGCCCCACGTCGACGGTCGAGTGGTTCACCGGCGTGGCCGGCTCCAAGCGGCTGGGAGACGCGATCCGACAGACCTCCAAGGCTCGCCTGTCGTTCTGTGGACATACACATCACCAGCGCCAGCACGTCGACCCGGACGGGCGACTGTGGATCAACTGCGGTGCGACCTACCTGCGCAAGTGCTGGTACAGCTGGTCGCTCGAGGAAGGGCTGCAGCATCACGGCTGGCTGCCCGACCAGAGACCCAGTCAGGAGCTTCCGGCTGTGTCGGACCGGCCAGACTGAGCTGGCTGGCTCCAGCCGACCCTCGAATGTGGAGTCCGCAGGCGGCTCGTTCAGGGACCGATGACCCAGCCAGCGTCGGCTGAGAGAGTTTACCGAGCGCTCAATCGTCTGCCCTTCTAGGCGGACAGCAGCGTCATCGGCACCGGAGGACGCACCTCGACCTCGAACAGGCCGCGTGAGAGCGCGGCGATCAGCTCCCGCTCGTTGCGGATCCGCGGGTCGAAGCGCGTGGACGCGCGTCCCACCTCGTGCGGTGCGTGGGCGTCGCTGGCGCCGACACCCCAGAGGCCGAGCCGCTCGGCCATGATCCGGGCGCGGCGGTTGGCCACAGGTGACGTGCCGCCGTTTTCGATCTCGATCACCTGCAAGCCGGGCACCGTGGCGATCCGCTCATTGAGCGAGCGAGTCGTGTTGCGGAACGGATGGGCGGCAAATGCGAACCCACCCTGCTCGCGAACCAGCGCCATCAACTCTTCATGCGGGAAGCCAGGCTCGAAGTCCCGCTCGACTCCGAAGACCACGAAGTCACCGATATCGGAAAGACACTCCACACCGGCAAAGACCGGAAAGCCCAGCTTCCGGCCGAGCTCTCGAGCCACCAATCCGCCCTCGATCCGGTCGTGTTCGGTCACGCAAAGCCCATCCAGCCCGACCCGTCGAGCGGCCTCGATCATCTCCCCCGGAGATCCACAGGCGTCTTCGGATGATGTCGTGGTGTGGCAATGGAGATCGATTCTCATGCCTGATCACCCTGCACATCCCGTGCCACACTCACCACTGACGGAAACGGTCCAGGCGGGAGATCTGAGGCTCGGTCACGTCCGCCTGCCGTTACATTTTGGTAACAGTGGGACGAGCAGGGAACAACAGCCCCCAAGATGAGCCGATGACCGAGCCCCGGCTCATCGGTCGAGCCGATAACTCGTCGGGTCCGCCACCCCCGCCTCGCTGAAGCCCCGTGCACGAAGTTGACACGCATCACAGCCTCTACACGCCCCCCCCTCAGCGTCCGGATCGTAACAGCTGATGGTCATTGCGTAGTCGATTCCCAGCTCGGTCCCCGACCGAATGATCTGTGCCTTGGTCAGCTGGATCAGCGGAGCGTGAATCCGAATCGCGGTCCCCTCGACTCCCATCCGTGTGGCCAGGTTTGCAAGCTGTTCGAAAGCCCGGATGAACTCGGGCCGGCAGTCGGGATAGCCCGAGTAATCGAGCGCATTGACTCCGATGAAGATATCCGCGGCCGGGAGCACCTCCGCCCAGGCCAGCGCGAGCGCGAGGAATACCGTGTTGCGGGCAGGAACGTACGTCACGGGAATGCCATGCGACATCTGCGACTCGTCCCGATCACGAGGGACTGCGATCTGCTGGTCGGTCAGCGCCGAGCCGCCGAAAGCGGCCAGGTCGATCGGCACGGTGCGATGCGCGGTCGCGCCGAGCACGTCGGCGACGCGCTCGGCCGCGGCCAGCTCGACGGTATGCCGCTGGCCGTAGTCGAAGGACAGGCAGTGAACCCGGTACCCTTCGGAACGCGCAATCGCGAGCGTGGTCGCCGAGTCCAGCCCGCCCGAGAGCAGGACGACCGCGTTTGCCTCGCTAGCCAATCTCGATCCCATCGCACTCGCCGCTAATTGACCAGGTACCAGCGGTCTCCCACCTTCGCCAGTTCGAGGTCTTGGCCGCTCTCGTCTTGGAAGATCGCTGTCCGGCCGTCTTCGAGCAGCCGCGGCTTCTGATCCCCCAGCCCCTCCAGAAGCTTCAGCAGCGGAACGGCCTTCTGCTTGGCGAACTCGGCGGCCAGCTCATCCATCGAAGAACCCCGGACCAGAGCCTGGCGCTCCGTAGGGTGCAGCATCTTCTCGAGAAACTGCCTGTATGCTTTTTCACGCAGCAGCTTGATGCCCAGCGCCAGGGCGCCCCGAGGGGTGGCTTGCGGATTGGACTTCTCACTGGCCGCTTTCTTTCCGAGCTCCCGCTCCTGTTTCTCCTGCGTCAGGATCACCGTCACGGCCCGAGCCAGATCGAAGTACTTCCGGGCGACACGATGCAGGTCCGCCACGGTCACCTTCTCGATCTTCGCCACGTCCGCCTTGCTGGCATTGATGCCGGCGCCATACAGCAGGTCGAGCACCGCCTTCATCGCCTGCTCCGAGTTGGTCGCCGACTGCGTGACCTCCTGTCCGATGAGCGCTTGCTGAGCACGCTTCAGCTCGGCCTCGGTCAGCGTCGACTTGGCCCCCTCGATCTGTTTTTTCAGTCCGGCGTGCGCCTGGGCCAGCTTGTCTTCGGTCGTGACGATGTAGAACACGAAGCTGCCGCCGGCGAAATAGCTGGCTGACCAGCACCCGACGGAATAGGCCAGACTCTGCTTGTCACGCAGACTGACGAACAGCCGAGAGCCCATACCGCCCAGCACCTTGGCCATCACGGCCAGCGGAATACGATCCGCCTCGATCGCCTTGACCGTCGGAAAACCGATACGAAGGATCGTCTGGCGGAACCGGTTCTCGACCACTCGGTCGAGGATCCCCTGCTCCAGCCTGGGCGTCTTCAGGTCGCTCGCATCGGGTGCGTCGGCCCCCTGCCAGTCGGCGAATCGCTTGGTCAGCGCGGCGAGCACGGCCTTGGAGTCGAAGTCCCCGTAGACCGCGACGACGAGGTTCTTGGGCGAACACAGCTTGCTCCAGGCCGCCTGTACGTCCTCCCGGCTGAGCTGGGAGACGCTCTTGCGCGTTCCCAGGCGGAATCGACTGTAGGGGTGCCCCTTGAACAGCGCCTTGTTGTAGCGCGTGTCGGTTATCGCCCAGGGGCTCACGCTCTGAGCTGCGATGCGCGCCAGAAACTGCTTGCGCATCTTCGCCAGCTCCCCTGCCGGAAAGGAGGGATTGCGCAGGCAGTCGACCAGCACCTCGAGGCCCAGTGCCATGTCCTTCGAGAGCAGGTCGACCGTGATGCCGAAGGTGTTGTTTCCGCCGCTGCCCGCAATCCGGCCACCCACCGCTTCGATCTGATCGACGATCTGCGAGGCGCTACGGGTCTTGGTTCCCTTGGTCAGTAGCTCGGCCATCATGTTGGTCGCGCCACCGGCGGCCTCCGACTCGAACAGCGCGCCACCCAGACCGCGCGCATGCAGATGGACCGCCGGAACGCTGTGGTTCTCACGCAGCAGGATGCGCAGCCCGTTGGGCAGCCGGTGCAGCTCGGCCGCCGAGACCTGCTTGACTCCGGCGTTCTTGCTCACCGTGCTCTTGGCCTCCTTGGGGCGTAACACCACGGTCACCCTGCGCTGTGCCTGGATGTACTTGCGAGCCACCGCCCGGATCTGTTCGGGGGTCACTGCCTTCAGCCGCCTGGCGTATCCGTCGTGGAAGTTAACGTCGCCCCCAACCAGCATCGACCAGCCAAGTTGCCGCGCCTGATCCGACGGACGCTGGTTGGACAGCACGTGGTCGGCCAGCAGCTTGTTGACCGCTCGCTTCAACTCCTTCTTGCTGACCAGATCCTTGCGTACCACAGCCAGCAGCTTGTCGATCTCCGCACCGGCCTGGGCCAGATGCTTGTCTTCCAGCCGTGCGTCGATCACCAACGCACCCTCCCACTGTGGCGTCCAGCTCCAGGCGCTAGTACTCAGCACGAGCTGCTTGCGGTCCTTCAGCGACCTCACGAGCCGCGAGCTCTCCCCACTGCCGAGAATCGCGCTCAGCAAGTCCAGCGCCGGCATGTCCGGGTGACGAGCGCTGACGGTCTTCCACCCGATCCGCAGCCGAGCCTTCTTGACGTGGAACCGCTTCTCCAGGCGGCGTGCAATGGTCGGCTCCGGCTCGCGCGGAACGAATACCGGCTGGATCGAGCGCCGCTTGTAGGGCTCGAACTGCCGAGCGATCTTGGCCGCCGCCTGCTCGGCATCAACGTCGCCGACGACGATGAAGATGATGTTGCTCGGAGAATAGCCGCTCTTGTAGTAGTCCAGGATAGCGTCCCGTGTGAGCGCCTGGAACACCTGCTTGTAGCCGATCACCGGGTGCCGGTACGGATGCACTTTGTACATCGTCTGCAT